>JAJDAS010000021.1 GCA_029261755.1 Nitrospinia bacterium | reverse complement strand
GAGAAAGCCCCCAATCAATTTCTAATATAGTTGTTAGGGCTATTATAGTATCTTTTTAACTGGGCAACAACGCGACAAGACCATAAAAACGTATCTATTTAATCGGGTCAAGCCATAAGTGGATTGAAAACAAAAAGCGGGGTCGGTGGCAAGGCGAAACGCCGGAACATGTTTACTTCATTTGCCAGGACGGTGATTATTTTCTAATCCCCCGTGGCTTTATTGGACAACTTAAGAATATTTTTGAATTCCACAATGTCCAGTATGTGATAAAGGACAGGACCCGGAAACTTGCGCCGGTTGATTTCACCTTTGCCGGTAAGCTCCATGGTTTCCAGGAAAAGGCCGTTCAGGACGTTCTTTCCCGGCGTTTCGGTGTATTGCAATCACCAACCGGAAGCGGAAAAACCGTTATGGCTTTGTCCGTGATAGCACAAAGACGGCAACCCACTTTAATCATTGTCCATGGCAAGGAATTGATGAACCAGTGGAAGGAAAGAGTGGTTGAATTCCTTGGCATTCCTGAAGCTGAAGTGGGTTTGATAGGTGGTGGAAAGCATTCCATAGGTGGCCGCGTCACTATAGCCATAATCAATTCCCTTTATAAGTGCGCCGTGGATGTCCGGGACCGCTTTGGCTTCCTGGTGGTGGATGAATGTCATCGGTCGCCTTCCAGGACGTTCAGCGAGGCCGTGGGGTTCTTTGACAGCCGGTTTATGCTGGGACTAAGTGCGACACCCTACAGAAGGGACGGCCTAACTAAATTGATTCATTTTTTTCTTGGGGACCGTGTTCATGAAATCCAGGAAAGAGAATTACAGGCTATGAAGCAGGTCATGAGCCCTTCCCTTAAAATCCGGGAAACCTGCTTTGATTTTGATTATTGCGACGATTACCAATCTATGATTTCCGCCCTTTGCCAGGACGGGGGCCGCAATATTTTGATTGAACGAGACATAATGAGGCAGGCCAGGAAAGGAAAAGGGATTGCCTTGGTAATCAGCGATAGAAAGGACCATTGCCAAGTTCTGTACAACAAAATTAAATCCAGTGGGGTTGAAGCCAGGTTGCTTACCGGCGCAATTACGAATGGGAACCGAAAAGAGATTATCAAGGAGCTTAACCAGGGCCAGGCAAAAGCATTGGTTGCAACGGCGCAATTAATCGGCGAAGGTTTTGACTTGCCGGAATTATCAGCTATTTTTCTTTGCACCCCGGTTAAATTTTCAGGAAGGGTCAAGCAGTACGTGGGCCGGATATTACGGACCGCCAATGGGAAGAGAAAGGCCACCATTTACGATTACGTGGACCTTCCCGGCGTTCTACAAGCAAGTTTTAATTCAAGGCGATACGTTTACCGTGAATTGGGGATAGCAGAGTGAAAACAGAAATTAATATAAATTCAAACGAACTATCTGAGGAAGTGGCGCGAAAAGTCCTTGCAGTTATCAAGCCACTATTGAAAAATGGTGGTGTGGAACCGGATACAATATTCACAGTTGAAACACTTTCCGATTACTTACACGTCAAGCCACAATGGGTTTATGAAAGAACTTCTTTAAAAGAAATCCCTTATGCCAAAATGGGGAAATTCCCAAGATTTAAAAAATCTGATATTGATAAATGGCTTGAATCTCAAAAAATTCCCGCAATGAATCCACTTTCCCGGAAGCTAAAAATTATCAAATGACCATATCTTGTATGCTACACAATGAGGAGTACAAAATACATGGAGGGCCTGTTGATATTAAATCATACGTTCTACCAAAAAAAGCATTATAAAACAGGTGTTTACGAATGGCTGTATAGTGGACTGTATACTAAGAAATATTTCTAAAAAGAACTATTGACAAAGCTAAAAAAATAGCTATAATTATGGGCATCTTGTAACTTTTAAGTGAGGAGCCTATGAAATTTTCAACGGTTTCAGAATTACGGGCGCAAGCTCCCAGGATTGTTTCGGAAATTGAAAAGTCCGGGGAAGAAGTAATAATCACCAAGAACGGAAAGCCGGTGGTATTAATGCGTCAGGTAGCGGAAGGTGAATTTCAGCTTAAACCTAAAATTAAGGGAGGGGGGAAGCATGAAGGGGATTTATAAACGGGGGAACGTTTGGTGGATTCGCTATGCCGGGCCTGATGGCCGGATACGGTTTGAATCCAGTAATTCCAAGACCTTCAAAGAAGCTCAAGTAATGCTCAATGACAGGAGAAAAGAAGTCGATGAGGGCAAGGAGCCTATACCATTAAAAAAGATTGCTAACCATTCATTCAAAGAACTTGCTGAACATTACCTTTTATGGGCTGTACGGCAAAAAGCCTTTAGGAGTAAAAAGGGATTTGTTGAACAATTAATGAACACCTTCGCCAATTGTCCGTTAAGGCGATTCACAACAATGGCGGTTGAAGAATATCAAACTAAAGTCATTACCAAGGGCAACACACCTGCTACAGCTAACCGCCACCTGGCTACCCTTAAACATATGTTCACAAAAGCGGTTGAATGGGAAATGGTGGAAGAAGAGTCTCTAAAAAGGGTGCAGAAGGTGAAGCTTTTAGCTGAAAACAATAAACGCTTACGGTATCTTTCCAAGGAAGAATGCAATTCCCTTATCAACCAGTGCCTTCCCCACCTAAAGCCAATAGTTAAAACTGCTCTGAATACCGGAATGAGAAAAGGGGAAATTCTTTCCTTGGAGTGGGAGAAGAATGTTGACCTTAAGCATGGGTTTATTCTTTTGAGCGATACTAAAAACGGAGAGCGGAGAGAAATTCCGATTAATCTAACTATGAGAGAAACCTTGCAACGGCTCGTAAGGCGGATTGATTCTCCCTATGTCTTTGTTGATGGTGAAGGAAAAAGATTTGGGGACGTTAAAAAGTCATTCAAATCGGCATTGCGCCGGGCCGGGATTAAAGATTTTACTTTCCATGACCTCCGTCATACTTTCGCAAGCCACATGGTTATGGCCGGAGTTGATCTTACAACCATTAAGGAACTGCTTGGACACAAAAGCATAGCCATGACATTGCGATATTCTCACTTGGCCCCAAGCCACAAACGGAAAGCTATGGAACTTCTGGATGATTCCATAGGGGAACGAACTATACAAAAACTAGACAATTTCAACAAAAAAAGGGTCAACCAAAATGGCTGACCCTTGAATTTATTGGAGCCGACGAGTGGAATTGAACCACCGACCTGCTGATTACGAATCAGCTGCTCTACCCCTGAGCTACGTCGGCATTAGAGTAAAAAACAAAAACTTTCTAACCACTAATTTACACTAATGACACAAATCTTTAAAGATTTTATTCACAAAGAGGTAAAGAGTTAAAGAGGAAAACCAAAGAAGAAAAACCAAAATTTAAAAAAATATTTCCTTCTCCTTTTCTCTTTTACTCTTTGTGAAATTTTGTTTGTTTTTGATTTAGAAAGATTTGATTAAGTTCTCAGCGTGAACCATTTGCACCCATCAAATCGCACTCTTCAATGACCGCACCAACTCACCCACTTTGTCCAAAAGCCCTTCCTCTTCCCCAAACTTTTCCACCATCCTCACGATGGCGGCGCCCACGATGACGCCGTCTGAAATGGCGGCAACCTCTTTAGCTTGCTCCGGATTGGAAATCCCGAAGCCCACGCATAAAGGTTTGTCCGTAATACTTCTGATCTCCTCAAGCTTTTCCTGAATCTCATTGATGGCCGTCAAACGGGAACCGGTAACGCCGGTCATGGAGACATAGTATAGGAAACCCCGATCTTTTTCACTGATCATTTTGATTCTCGCCCGGCATGAAGTGGGAGCCAGCAGGAAGATGGTATCGATTCCGTATTGCCCCGCGTAATTAGTCAGATCCTCCGCCTCTTCGGGGGGAAGATCGGGGATGATTACTCCATCCACTCCCGCCTTAGCGGCGTCGCGGCAAAAGGCCTCCACTCCGTAGACGAAAACCGGATTGTAACTACTCATCAAAACCAGGGGAACGGAGTTTTCCTTCCTGATTTCTTTCACAAGTCCGATGATCTTCTTCAAGGTGGTACCATTATTCAGAGAGCGCAAAGCTGATTTCTGGATCACCGGGCCATCCGCCAGGGGATCGGAAAAAGGGACACCCAGTTCGATCATGTCGGCCCCGGAATCTGCGATGCGGGCAACCATCTTTTTGGTTGTCTCCAGGGACGGATCACCTGCGGTGATGAAAGGAATCAGGGCCTTTTTCCCCTCTTTTCTTAGCCCTTCAAAGAGAGTATCGATCCGGCTCATAGCTTCACCCCCATGATCTCCGCCACATGGTTGACATCTTTATCTCCTCGGCCGGAAAGGCAAACGAGAAGGATTTTGTCCTTGGGCATATCTCCCGCGATCTTAGCCACGTGGGCGATGGCATGGGCGCTTTCCAAGGCAGGGATGATCCCCTCTTCCTCGGCTATGAGGTAGAATCCGGCCAGCGCCTCTTTGTCCGTAATAGTCTCGAATGTGGCCCGTCCCGTGGCCTTTAGATAACTATTCTCCGGGCCGGAGCCTGGGTAATCCAGTCCGGCCGATACGGAATGGGCCGGGCTAACCTGTCCGTCTTCATCGTATAAAAGAAAACTCTGGCTACCGTGCAGGATGCCTGGTTTCCCGGCGGTGAGGGAGGCCCCGTGCTCTCCGGTTTCTAGTCCATGTCCCCCTGCTTCCACACCGATCAATTCTACATCTTCATCATTGATAAAAGGATAAAAGAGTCCCATGGAGTTGCTTCCGCCTCCCACGCAGGCTATGCAGGCATGGGGGAGTCGCCCTTCTTTTTCCAGAATCTGTTCCCTGGCCTCTTTGCCGATCACCGATTGAAAATCCCTCACCATCATGGGGAAGGGATGGGGGCCCACCACGGAGCCAATGATGTAATGGGTGCCTCTTACGGTGGTGATCCAATTTCGGATAGCCTCGCTGGTGGCATCCTTCAAGGTTTTGGTGCCTGCCGAAACAGGTGTCACCGTGGCTCCCAGGAGCTTCATCCGAAAGACGTTCAGGGACTGGCGTTTGATGTCCTCCTCTCCCATGAACACCTCGCATTCCAGGCCAAAAAGGGCGGCGGCGGTGGCGGTGGCCACTCCGTGTTGTCCGGCTCCGGTCTCGGCGATGACCCGCTTCTTGCCCATCCTTTTGGCCAAGAGGGCTTGTCCTACGGTGTTGTTGATTTTATGCGCACCGGTATGGTTCAAGTCTTCCCGTTTCAGGTAGATCTTTGCCCCACCCAGTTTTTGGGTCAAACGATCCGCGTAAAAAAGAGGAGTGAATCTTCCCACGTAATCCCGGAGATAGTAAGACAACTCCTTTTGGAAATCGGGGTCCGCCATGGCGTTTTTGAATTCCGATTCCAACTCCTCCAGAGCGGGCATGAGGGTCTCGATGACGTATTTTCCGCCGAATGTCCCGAAATGTCCCGATGCGTCCGGCTGGTTGTATTTAGACATGATAGAAATATTTAAGATTTTTGATTTAAGATTTCAGATTTATTGGAAAAATGTCATTGGATAAACCATCATTAATGGACATTTGCTTCACGTCATTAGTCATTTAAGTGCCGGCAAGGCTAAAAGTACAAAACCCAGGGAAACACCCTAGGTATGGTATATGAGAGAACTTAATATGATATCGTTTTTGCTCCGGCGATATCAAATTGGAGCTTGACAGAATCATGGGGATTTGCCACAATTCTGTCCAGGGTGGAGACGGTACGCTGGCAAAAGCAAAAAACTTTCTGAACCACTAATTGCACGGATTACACCAATTTTTAATTTGATACAAAATGATAAAAATGCGTGTATTTAAAACTTTCTCCTGTTTGCTTTTTCTTTTAATGGTTTTTTTGCTTACTGCCTGCTCACAGGAGCCGGCGTCCAAAAAGCTACCCCAAAAAACAGAACCCCAAAAGGCCATCAAAGAACCAGAAAAGATCCGCCCCTCCGCCTTGGCTGGTTCGTGGTATCCGGCGGAACCGGACACCCTTCGCCAGGTGGTGGACAACTTCCTTTCCACCGCCTCCAGGGAGAGCTATCCGAAGCAAAAACTCTTTGCCCTGGTCTCTCCCCATGCCGGATATGCCTATTCCGGGCTGGCGGCTGCTTATGGGTATAACCGGCTTCGTGGACAAGAGATAGAGCGGGTCATCATCCTGGCTCCCAGCCATCATGCTCCCTATCGGGGAGTGTCCATCCCGGATGCGACCCATTACGAAACCCCGCTGGGCAAAGTGCCCATTGACCGTGTCATAGCAAAGAAACTCCTGAAGTATCCACTATTTTCCACGGTATCGGAAGCTCACACCGAGGAACATTCCCTGGAGATCCAGCTTCCCATGCTTCAACAAACGCTAAGCAATTTTTCTTTGGTGCCGCTGGTGTTGGGTCGGGTGGAGATGGATCAGTTTCAGGAGATCGCGGACGCCATAAAACCTTTTCTAAGCCCGAAAACCCTGCTGGTGGCCAGTTCCGACTTCACTCATTACGGAGACCGCTTCGACTACACACCTTTTCATGATAACCACAAGGCAGAATTGAGCAAACTGGACGGCGGCGCGCTGGACCGGATTCTGGCCAAGGACTTTGAAGGTTTTCTGAAATACAAAGAAAGCACCGGGGCCACCATATGTGGATTTGTCTCCATCGCCACCCTACTGAAACTCCTGCCGGAAAACGTCCAGGGAAGCTTGCTGCACTATTACACCTCCGGCGACTTGACCGGCGAATACCAGAATTCAGTAAGTTATGCCTCCGTGGCCTTTTATGAAGAAAAGAAAGGCGAAGATCCATCCCTAGGAGGTGAGGAGGCCCAAAGCAGATCCCCCAAGCTCAATCAAAGGGAGCAGGAAACCCTCCTCAAAATAGCCAGGAATACCCTGGAAGAGGTAGTGCGTTTTGAAACCATCCCTCGTATCAGCTTGCAGCATAACGATTTCAGCCCAAAATTGATGTCGGAGCGCGGCGTCTTCGTAACATTGAAAATAGACGGAGAGTTGCGCGGGTGCATTGGGAACATCATGGGACGCGGCCCCCTCTTCCTTTCCACCATGAGAAATGCCATCAATTCCAGCCTGCAAGACCAACGCTTCCAACCGGTAACGGAGGAAGAGTTGGAGTCCATCAAAATGGAAATTTCGGTATTAACGCCGCCTCAATTGGTGTCCGGCCCGGAAGGGTTCGTGGTGGGGAAACATGGGATCATTTTGAAAAAGGACGGGGTGGACGCGGTATTTTTGCCTCAGGTGGCCCCGGAACAGGGTTGGGACCGGGAAACCACCCTCACTCATTTGGCCGGAAAGGCGGGCCTCCCCTCTGATGCCTGGAAGAAAGAAGCGGAGTTCTGGGTGTTCGAGGCTCAGGTTTTTGAGGAAGGAAAAGCAGTGACGAGTCACGAGTGACAAGTGACCAGTTCCAGTAGGTTTTATTGTCACTGCATTATTTTATGTTTTCCGTGCCATCAGTGTTCTATTAAAAACAAATAAGGTATCTTATTAAAAATGGAGTAAATTGTGAGAAAAAATATAAATCACGCAATAGGGGAAACAGCCCAAGATATGTTAAATCTTGGTTTGGGCACATCTTTTACAGAAAAAGAGTTAAATGAGCTTGGAGTGAAGATTCCTGAGATAAAAAATATTACCCCGGACCAAATAAAGAGGATACGTACAAAAAATAATGAGTTCAAAAAAAAATATGGCAAGTCTTATGAAGAATTTTCTGAAAATGTACCAGATACCACACAGGGACACGATGATTGGATAGAGTGGACATACACCGACAAAATTGTAAATGAGTTAAGCAAAAAAATCGAAAAACTTCGAGTTCTTATTGGCAAATGATAGAGCCTGATTTTGTCAAAATTATTGAGGAATACAATGATATTGTTTAATCCTCAAAGGAAAAAACCATTAGGGATGTTTTAAGATTCATCAAAGATTTTTTGGTATAAGAAATCATTGTATTATTCAAAGACCCACATGTTTTAGATTTTCGAAATCGAAAAGGCACTGACATAGGAGCAGTATAAGATTTCAAAATGGCAAATTGATTGACATTTAAGAGGCGGTGCTGAATTCTGGGTATTCGAGGACCAGGGTTTTGAGGAAGGGAAGGATTAACTCTCTAACTGATAGGTTTTTATCAGCAATGCTTATTAAATGGACTAAAATAAATGAGCACCTTGTTGGCATTATGGTTAAAACCTAATAGTAACGCGCAAAATGTAAACTATGAAAGAAATAAAATCGGTGATCGACTTCCTTTCTATCATCCAAAGTCATACAAAAAAATATCAAAGCGAAAATGAGAAACATTTCTCAGTTAATGGATCTATAGCTCAAGGTCCATCTTGGTATAAATACAAGCCTAATTTCTGGTTTAGAGGGCATGCAGACTTCAATTGGAAGCTTCAGCCCAAAGTAGAACGCCATGATTTTATAAATTCCGCAAGTAGCGCAATAAGTACAAAGACTGGCTATGAACATACTATCTTTCGGCAGTTTCTTGTCAGAGCACCTCATCTATTGCCAGTAAATTTAGATCTTTCAGGAAAATATTTTTTAGCTCAACACCACGGGTTACCAACAAGGCTCCTCGATTGGTCTACTAATCCTTTAGTTGCATTATTTTTTGCTTGCTCCGCGCATAAGGAAACTGACGGCTCTATATATATTTTGTATGCAAGAGGTGACTATGATCATGATGAGCATGAAGATTTCATCTATCAAAGTGACGAGAAAGTTAGTCAAAGTATCGAAGCAATATGCAATAATAGTAGTTCAACCCCAAAACAGAGCCTATACCCTCTTCGTATTACCCCAAATACCCAGCATGGGCGGATATCATCACAAGGTGCTCGTTTTACTTTTCATCCAGAGAACTCTCATCCCTTAGAAAAACAACTAAATAGAAATGTTTATAGATTTAAGATATTTAGCCCATGCAAAACCGATATCATGGAGGAGCTTTCTATACTAAATACCAATTGGTCAACTTTATTCCCCGACCTTGACCATCTTGTTAAAGAAATTAAATGGCAAACAAACACGCTGTAAATTTAATTAAATGTATAAAAATGCAATTATCCAGACGCCGAAAAACTAGCTTTTCAATGGTTTTGGTCCTTCATAGAAAAAATACCCATGAGTGCTACAATCGAGCAAGTAGAGGCTGGGCAAGCCGCTTATACCAAGTGGACCCTGGCTGTCTACGACTTTATCGTGTTAGGCGTTTCTAACCGGTTCGTATGGAAATGCCCAACTCAACGGCTGGTGGATCACTACAACAAATACGTCACGGCAAATCATCTGGATGTTGGAGTGGGCACGGGTTACTTCCTTGATCGATGCCGATTTCCCTCGGCTACTCAGCGCGTTGCATTAATGGATCTCAATTCTGATACACTGGAGTTCGCCTCTCAACGCATTGCGCGATACAAACCCGAAACGTATCGCCGAAATGTCTTAGAGCCCATTTCCCTGGATGCGGAAAAGTTCGATTCCGTGGGAATCAACTATCTGCTCCATTGCGTTCCAGGCTCCATGGAGTCGAAGTCGACCACATTGGATCATCTCATGGGTGTGATGAAATCCAACGCAGTTCTTTTCGGTTCAACCCTGTTGCAGGGTGGTGCTCCGATGAGTTGTTTTGCAAAGTGCCTAATGGATGCATACAACAAGAGGGGCATTTTTTCGAATCAACATGACGACCTTGAAGGTTTGACGCGAGCACTTTGCAAGCGGCTTAGGGACGTCTCAGTTGAAATCGTGGGCTGTGCCGCACTTTTTTCGGTTCGAGTGTGAAGCCCAATAATTAGTCTCAATGATAGGTTATTTTTTTATTTGAAAAGGTATAAAAAAAATGGATCCTACTTTTAGGCATCTGCTAATTCTCATGGTGGTGGTATGGACGGCTGCCGTTTTGTTGCGGCGGGTGGGGCTTCCCACCATTTTCGGAGAACTTATCGCCGGGGTCGTTTTAGGCCCTGCCGTATTGGGGTGGGTGCATCCCAATGAGACCATCGAAATCTTGGCCCAAATGGGAATATTTTTTCTCATGCTCCACACCGGGGTGACCACCGAGCCACTGGAATTTTTCAAAGCTGTGCGTAGTTCCATCTGGATCGCCATCGTTGGGGCCGTGGTTCCTTTTTCCGTAAGCATGGGCGTTGCCCTTCTGTTTGGGCTATCGCTGAAATCCGCTATCTTTGTGGGACTCACCATGACGGCCACGGCCGTGGTCATTACCCTAAAGGTCTTTCGCGATCTTAACCTCCATAAAACCCGAATGGCGCGTCTGGTGGTGGCCGCCTGTGTGGTGGATGACATGCTAACGCTGCTCCTTTTTAGCTTACTCCTCAGTGTCGTTCAGGGAGAAGCCGTTAATATAGAATCTCTGTTCGGCATTTTTGCGAAGGTAGTTTTGTTTTTCGGATTGGTCATTGCCATCGGAAGGTGGCTGTATCCTTTTTTCCGCCATCCCTTCCAGCATCGTGAGGGAAAGGGGTTCACCTTCGTCCTAATCCTAGGCCTAACCTTCGGGTTATTCGCCGAGGCCATTGGACTTCATATTATTTTAGGTGCATACATGGCTGGTCTGTTCTTCCGGGAAGAGGTGGCCAACAAGGTCCTCATTCAAAAAGTGGAGGACAGACTTTACGGAATCGCCTATTCCTTTTTGGGTCCAATCTTTTTCATTTCCCTTGGGTTTCATGTGACCTTCGATGTTTTGCATGGTTCAGGGCTTTGGTTTGTCCTTGCTCTAACATTCGTTTGCGCCGTGGGACAAATCCTTAGCGCCGGGGGTATGGCGCGCAGGGAGGGTTTAAGCCGGACGGAATCCTTGAGCGTAGGGGTGGGGATGCTGGGAAGGGCGGAAATGGCCTTCATCCTGGCCTCCTTGGGGCTTTCGTTGGGAATCATCAATGGAGAGGTTTTTTCCGTCCTCATTTTTACTACTTTTCTGTTGAACATCATGACCATCAGCGGATTAAAAATATGCGCCGTAGCATTAAAGCGAGAAGGTGTGACTAAGGATGACCACATTCTCGCCACTGAAAAACTCGATGATGGGACGTTTTGATGTAGCAGGCTGGAAGCTGGAGCTTCCCGGGCAATCCCGCCCCCAAACTGGAGTTTGGGAACGAGGAGGGTGAGGAGCCAGCACAAAGACGAAAAGTGCAGTGACCAGTTCAACAAGAAATATACTAAAATTTGTTAGTTATTTTGTGGAGGATTCGAAATGTCAAAAATTAAAGAATTAAAAGTCGGGAGCAAAGCACCCGTTTTTTCTCTGCCCAGCCAGGATGAAGAAAAGATTTCCTTGAAACAGTTTTTGGGGAAGTGGGTGGTCCTCTATTTTTATCCCAAGGACAACACCTCTGGGTGCACCGTAGAGGCCCTTGATTTCACAGCGCGTATCAAGGAATTCGAACAACTGAACGCGGTGGTATTGGGGGTAAGCCCCGATTCTCCCCAATGCCATGCCAAGTTCATTCAAAAGAAAGAATTGAAAGTGGCCCTTTTGAGCGATGTGGATCATCAGATGATGGAAACCTATGGGGTTTGGCAAAAGAAAAAAATGTACGGTAGGGAATACATGGGGGTAGTACGCACCACCTATCTAATAGACCCAAAGGGGAAAATCGTCCGCATCTGGCCCAAGGTAAAGGTTAAGGAGCATGCGGAAGAGGTAAAGCAGGAGTTAGTAGAGCTGCAAAAGGGCTGACCTAAAAAGGGAATACCCTTGCAACCTGAGTATTCAAATCCCTCTTTGCCTCAGCCTTTGCCTCAACCTGAGTAGTTACGAAAAGTTAAGCGATATCGTCAATTTTTCGTCTATGTGGATCGTATAAGGGCTTAGATGCCGCCACTCAAACGCAATCAAAAATGGCAATTCTGGGTCGATCGGGGCGGAACCTTTACCGATGTTATTGCCCAAAACCCCGCAGGCGAGATCCTGACCCACAAGCTCCTCTCGGAAAATCCCCAACATTACCCTGACGCCTGCCTGCAAGGCATTCGTGACCTGATGGGGATTTCATCATCTCAACCTATTCCAGGCAGCGAAATCGAATCGGTGAAGATGGGCACCACCGTTGCCACCAACGCTTTGCTGGAACGGAAGGGAGAGCCCACCCTTCTTTGCATCACCAAGGGATTTGGTGATGCCCTGCGTATCGGATACCAAAATCGGCCCGACATCTTCGCCCGCAACATTGTACTTCCCACCCCCCTTTATCAGTCCGTGCTGGAAATCGATCAACGGATGGATGCGAAAGGAAATGTGCTGCGGGAGGCGGACATGAACCTCATCCGCTCTGAACTACAATCCCATCACGATGCCGGAATTCGCTCCGTGGCCATCGTCCTGATGCACGGTTGGCGTTGCAATGAGCATGAACTCCTCCTCAAGGGGGCGGCTCAATCGGTGGGTTTCCTACGTATTTCCCTTTCCTCCGAAGTCTCCCCGGTGATGAAACTGATCCCCAGGAGTGATACCACCGTGGTGGACGCCTATCTTTCTCCCATTTTGCACTCTTATATAGAAAGAGTTTCCTCGCAACTCCGAAATGTGCGGCTGCTTTTCATGCAGTCCAACGGCGGACTAGCTGAGGCGGAACATTTCCATGGAAAAGACAGTATCCTTTCCGGCCCTGCCGGGGGTGTGGTGGGCATGGTACGAACAGCCTTGCAGGCGAGAATCCGAAGGGTAATCGGATTCGATATGGGGGGCACTTCCACCGACGTTTCCCATTATGATGGAGAATGGGAGCGCGTTTCGGAAAAGGAGGTGGCCGGAGTCCGAGTACGCGCCCCCATGATGAGGATCAATACCGTGGCAGCGGGGGGTGGGAGCATTTTAGCTTTTGATGGGGCCAAGTATCGGGTTGGACCCGAGAGCGCAGGGGCGGATCCGGGTCCCGCCTGCTACCGCAAGGGAGGAGTTCTCACCGTCACGGACGCCAACCTGATGCTGGGAAAACTAGTCCCGGAATTTTTCCCCAAGGTCTTTGGATCCGAGGGAAACCTGCCTCTGGACACCGAGGTGGTAAAGGAACAATTTCAGGCCATGGCCCATGAGATTCGGTCCGCCACCGGAGACCAACTTTCGCCGGAGACCGTGGCGGAGGGTTTCCTGAAGATCGCGGTGGAAAAGATGGCCTTGGTCATCAAGGAGATTTCCGTAGCGCGTGGTTACGATGTCACCGAGTATGCTTTATGTGGATTCGGTGGAGCGGGGGGACAGCATGTATGCCTGGTGGCAGAGGCCCTGGGAATCAAGAAAGTTTTTCTCCATCCTCACGCCGGGGTTTTGTCCGCCTTGGGTATTGGCCTGGCCGATACAAGAGTGATTAACGAATGTTCCGTAGAAAAGACTCTGGCGGCCCAACTGATGGAGGAGTTGGAAGGAGCTTTGGAGGGATTGAGGCAAAAAGGGGTAGGGCAAATTCACTGTCCGGCGGATGGCAAAGTGGAAGTGGAAACCAAAAATTTTCTACACCTAAAGTATGAGGGAACCGACACCGCGTTGAAGGTTCCTTTCGGGTCTCTGGAAAGTATCTGCACCCGATTCGAAGAACTGCATCGGCAGTATTTCGGCTTCCTCATGCCGGATCGTCCAATGGTGGTGGAGACGGTTGGTACTGAGGTAGTAGGAAAATCGCCACTTGATGGCAATTTTGCCATCCCATGGTTAGAGAATAATTCTTGCGTGGAAAGCCAGGAAAACCAACGGGTCCACATGTTCATTCATGGAAAATGGCGAGACGTCCCCCTTTATTTGAGGGAGGGGCTCCCTCCCGGCGCGGAGATTACCGGACCGGCCATCATATGCGAGAAGAACGGGACCATTGTCCTAGAACCGGGCTGGACCGGGACCATACTGGAAAGGGGTGAGGTGGTGCTGGAACGAGCACTTCTCCCGGAACGTGAACCCTCCCTGGGAACACAGTGCGACCCCGTGATGCTGGAGGTTTTTAACAACCTCTTTATGTCCATTGCCGAGCAAATGGGCCATTCCCTGGAAAAGACGGCTTGTTCCACCAATATCAAGGAGCGCCTGGATTTTAGTTGCGCCTTATTTGATCAGGCAGGGGATCTAATCGCCAACGCTCCACACATTCCGGTTCACCTGGGGGCCATGGGGGAGTCGGTGAAGAGCGTACTTCGGGATAGGGGTTCTTCTATTAAACCAGGCAATATCTACGTCACCAATAATCCTTACAACGGGGGGACTCATTTGCCGGATGTGACGGTAGTGACACCGGTTTTTGATGATTCCGGCAAGAAAATCCTTTTCTTTACGGCCAGCAGGGGGCATCACGCTGATATTGGAGGCATCACCCCCGGCTCCATGCCTCCCCATTCCACCCATATAGATGAAGAAGGGGTGCTCTTTGATAATCAGATGCTGGTAAAAGAGGGCCGCTTCCAGGAAGGGGAAATTCGGAGGATTTTGATGTCGGGTCCTCATCCCGCCCGTAATCCGGCCCAGAATCTCACCGACCTCAAGGCCCAGGTCGCCGCCAACGAGAGAGGCGGGTTGGAGCTGAGAAAGATGGTGGAGCATTACGGTCTCCAAACGGTGAAGGCTTACATGGGGCACGTGAAGAAAAACGCCGAATGGGCCGTGCGCAAGGTGCTGGGCAGACTATCGGATGGGGAATTTACGGACTACTTGGATGATGGCACGGTGATCAAGGTTCGGGTCTCCGTGGACCATTCCGTTTCGAAAGTGGTGGTGGATTTTACAGGAACCTCCCCCCAGGTTCCCGGCAACCTCAATGCTCCTCTGGCCGTGGCTCATGCCGCCGTGCTCTATGTATTTCGTACCCTGGTGGATGACACCATTCCCCTGAACGCCGGATGTATGGCGCCCCTGGAAATTATTGTTCCCCACGGCTGTTTTTTGAATCCCCACTATCCCGCCGCAGTGGTGGGAGGAAATGTGGAGACTTCCATGCGGATAGTGGACACCCTTTACGGGGCCTTAAAGACAATGGCGGCAGGGCAGGGGACTATGAACAATCTCACTTTCGGCAACGAAAAGGTACAGTACTACGAAACCATCGCGGGGGGCGCCGGTGCGGGTCCGGGTTTTGGTGGGCAAAGCGCCGTGCATACTCACATGACCAATACGCGTATCACCGACCCCGAAGTTCTGGAGTGGCGGTATCCTGTGTTACTGGAGGAGTTTTCCATTCGGCGCGATAGTGGTGGTAGGGGAAGATTTCCCGGAGGAGACGGCATTAGGCGCCGCTTGAAGTTCCTGGAGAAAATGGATGTGGGGCTTCTCTCGGAGCGGCGGGTATATGCTCCATACGGGATGGAAGCTGGGAATCCTGGTGCCAAGGGCCGAAACCTTTTAATAAAAAAAGAAAATGGAACCATTCGGGAACTGCCCGGAAAATTCTCCATAACAGTGGAAGAGGGAGATTCTTTGACAATCGAAACCCCTGGAGGAGGGGGATATGGTGGAGGAGATCTTTGAGGAAATAAAATTGCGAGTCGGGTTCTTTTGAAGGATGATTTCAAATTTGTGGAAATATACCATAAAAACAAGAGGTTAAAAGGTTGGTTTCTTGATGAAAAACCTCTTTTCCACCGCTCTTTTCTAATATGAAGTTGACATGCACCTGACGCTTGGTTATTATAGGTTCCGTTACATGGTTCTTTTCACTTTCTTACCAAGAAAACCTCGATAATCACCCCTTCTTTTTAGTTTTCGAAAAAATAAAAAAAAAGGCTTGACATCAGTAATCTTGTGTAGTAGACTTAATAGCTTTTCTGATGCTTGTCGAGATTCACTTTTTTCTTTTTTGTTTTCAAGAGAAATGAAAGCAAAGATTTTGTATTGGTGAACTCGCTAAATGTTTTTATTAGTTTTTCCGCTCTTTGAAATCTAAATAACGTGCCAAGATGTATTGTGGGTCCAATTTTTGTTAGTTAAGTTCTTTTAAGGTTTCAAACTGGAGAGTTTGATCCTGGCTCAGAACGAACGCTGGCGGCGTGCCTAACACATGCAAGTCGAACGAGAAAGACCTCTTCGGAGGTTGAGTAAAGTGGCGCACGGGTGAGTAACACGTGAGTAATTTGCCTGCAAAATGGGGATAACCTGCCGAAAGGTGGGCTAATACCGAATGATACTCCGACTGCACAAGCAGACGGAGTCAAAGGCGCCTTAAACGTCGTTTGCAGATAAGCTCGCGGACCATTAGCTTGTTGGTGGGGTAATGGCCTACCAAGGCGACGATGGTTAGCTGGTCTGAGAGGATGATCAGCCACACTGGAACTGAGACACGGTCCAGACTCCTACGGGAGGCAGCAGTGGGGAATATTGCGCAATGGGCGAAAGCCTGACGCAGCAACGCCGTGTGAGGGATGAAGGCTTTTGAGTCGTAAACCTCTGTCAGATGGGAAG
>JAJDAS010000020.1 GCA_029261755.1 Nitrospinia bacterium | reverse complement strand
TGCCTTCTGCCTCTGTGCCTGAGTAGTTACTCCTATTCTTTATTCGTTTCCCGAAAACCGTCCAAGTCCTTGGTCATTCCATTGACCAAATCGGGAGGGAAAAGCTTCCCGGTTAACTCCTTTCTAACCGAAACGCCCACACTTCTAAACTCTTCCACCTTGGCTGGATCGGATATACTTATCACCTTCAGTCCATATTTTTTCATAACCTCTATGGACTTCTCATTGTCTTTCCTGGAAAGAAGGGTCAATTCCCTGAGATGACGTGCGGCAACTTCCTTAAGCACTTTTTGGTCTTCCGGGGATAGCTTTCCAAACTGCTTTTTGGTAACGGTCACCGCCCCGGCGGAAACAGCCATGGGGATATCGACCATAAATTTTACCTTGGTAAACCATTGCAAGGAGATTCCACCCAGAGGTGAAACATAAACGGTATCCACCATGCCGGTCTGAAGGGCCATCAATACGTCCATGATGGAGAGAGGGTATGGAGAGATATCTAAAGAGTTAAAAAGCGCCCCTGCCAAAGGGTCCCCTTCCCACATCCACATCTTCAGCGATTTCATATCAGAGAGCGACCGAACCTCCTTGTTGGAAAAAATATATATAGGTCCTATTTCCGCCCAACCTAAAAGGATGTGCCCCTTTTGTTCAAAAGCATTGTAAAAGTATTCAAAATACTTTTCTTCTATGAAGTCCACCTCTTTTTCATTTCGGAAAAGAAAGGGAAGGTCCAAAGAACGCACCTGGGGCAGAATCTCGCCCAAGCCCACTCCTGAGAATCCGGCTGCATGAAGCTGCCCTACTCTCATCTTTCGGACAACATCCTTTTCATCTCCGGAAATCCCTCCCGGATAGATCTTGAACTTGGCCCTTCCATCTGTTTTCTTACGAATTTCAGAGTCCATTTCCTTCATGACCTTCATCCAGGTGGAACCTTCCGGGGCCAGGGTGGCGAATTTAATGGTAACTTTTTTAGCAAAAGCCTGCTGCGATGGCAAAACGAAGGAAAGGAAGAGAAAGAATGAGATCAGAAATATATATTTCTTGGAACGCATAGCAACACTCCAGGTAAAGATTTAAAATCGAACACACTGAACATTGAAGAAGGTACGTTTTTTTTATTAAAACAGTCGTATGCGAGAAGTTTTTTTCAAATATCTCTACCTTTTTCGACGTTGGATGTTCGGTGTTCGATGTTAAAGGTTTTAGTCACTATCATCTACCGAATGCGAATTAGCATAGGGACATCCCCCTGGTGGAGGCGAGCCAGCTCCAGGTGATTGCGGCACGAAGTTAATGTTTCCCATCTTAGAAAGTTCGTTCAAGGTCTCTGCCTGTGTCCTGGAAAATGAGGCAGAGCAATTGGAAAGCACCCTCTTCAGCTTCCTGCTTCCACAATGCTCGCATTTGCGTGGATGAAACCACGATCGTTTTTCATTGATCTTCTCTATGAAGGAACTCGTTTTTTTACATTTTTTACATTCAAATTCGTAGATGGGCATGGGGTGATTTTTGATTGACTATTGATTAATGGGAAAAGAGAAGTCCGGGCTCAAGTTTATAAATCTTTTTTTCGTTTAGAGTTACCACGTTAGAATCTAAAATCAATATTACAACAGTCCCGCGTTCAGGTCAATTTTAGGGTACCTAACTTTTTCCCTTCAAAATCATCTTATTTCGCTTGGAGCGGGATTCCCCCACGGAAGAGACCCTGATGGCGGGAAAGTCCACCACTGGACATTTATTCTCGCAGGCACCGCAGCCGATACATTTTTCCGGGTCCACATAAGGCTGCTTCAGTTTTTTTGCCTTTCCTTTTCGATCCCTCACCTCCACCAGTTTGAACCATATGGCCTTGGGAGAGGTGGGACAAACCTCCTCACAGACAATGCATTCCGTATGCATGGACCAGGGGAGGCATCGTCCTCGGTCATAAAAGGCCGTGCCGATTTTCATGGGAGTTTTAAAAGGCGGCTTTCCAAGCTTTTCCGCAATGCCAATGTCCCGAATGGCGCCCGTGGGACACACCACCCCGCAAAGATTGCAATGATGTTCGCAATACCCCACCCGGTTAATAAGAATCGGAGTCCATAATCCTTCGAGCCCGCTTTCCAGCAGGGCTGGCTGAATCACATTGGTGGGGCAAACCCTCATGCATTCGCCGCATTTGATGCAACGCCTCAGGAAGTCCGGTTCATCCAGGGAGCCGGGAGGACGGATAACCGAGGCCGTGGCGTTGGTTTCGCCTGTCAAAGAGACCTTCATCATGGGAAAAAGGACTGCGGCGCTCACACCGGTTTCCACGAAGCGTCTTCTGTTGATGTCGAAGGGTTTGTGAATGGAACTGTTTTCCGTTGCCAGTCCGAAGTTAAGAGCGTCTTCAGGGCATTCCTGGATACAGTTCATGCAAATATGGCACTCGGTGAACCGAAGCTCCGTGTGCGGATCGCACCCTCCCTGGCAGGATTGAAGGCATTTGTTGCAATCGTTGCACTTCCCCACGTCCCGCCGGATGCGGAAGATGGAGTTCCACGACAACAACCCCAGCAAGGCGCCCAATGGACACAACACCCGGCACCAGAAGCGGGTAATGAGACGGTTGGAAACGATAATAAGAATGAAGAAAATGGAAATAGCAATCCCACCGTAAAAGACGGGTTGTTTCAGGTAGATGGGAAACGCCGTCTTCTGGAAGGCAGGGAGCAGGGAGATAACGAAGGATCGGTAAACCAGAGAGATAGGGTCCAGCAGCCCCACCTGAAGGGTGCCAAAAAGCGCCAGCACCATGAGCACGGCCAGGATGTAATATTTCCATCGGAAGACTTTCCGGTAGGAATTGATCTCAAGATTCTCGGAGACCCTTCGTTTGTTCCACAAAACGCTTAGCCACTGATTCAATATCCCCAGGGGACAAATCCACGAACAGAAAAAGCGGCCAAGAAAAAGCGTTGGGATAATGATTAATAGGCTTAAGGCCAGACCTTTGTATAGGGTCCAACTGGTCAAAAAGGAGGCTATGGCCACAAGGGGGTTTAGTTCCAGAAAGAGCGACACCTCAAATCCCTTTAGATTCCGAAAGTCTGTAACGTACAGCAGGAAGAGGAAAAGGAAAAAAAAGAAGGTGGAGTAAAGGCGACGGATATTTTGGAGGGTAGCAATCTTTTTGATCATGGGTTTTTAGCAAACACCTAAAATCAAAGACATGGAACCACGAATTGCACTAATTTCACGAATGGAAAAAAATGAAAATTAGTGAAATTAGTGGTTAAAAAGTTTTTGTTCTTTTTTTTTGTGGTAAAAAATTTTCAAATATCTTTTGGTTAGATTTTGGTTTGAGCTTTTTTAGCCTTGTAGCCGGCATTCTTTTAAGCTTCTGAGTCCTTGGGTCTATATCAATACCAACTGATTCCAGAGCAGTGACCCTAAAATTGGCTCTATTCCGAGGTCTCCAAAAATAATAGTTCCTCCAACTATCTCTCCCATAAATTCGATGTCACCAGTTGTAATATCCATTTTGATTTTGCTTCCGTCAGCAAGCTCATATGTACGTTGAGCTTTGGGTTTAAGACCAATTGAGTCAAAATGGTTTCTTGGGACAAGAGAATCAATGGCTCCAGTATCAATAAGAAAAAGTCCTTCTCATGATTTTTCCGGATTAGCGGGGTTTCTAATTGTTACCGTTACATGAGTTGCGCCCATAAGATACTCCCTTCTTTAGTATTGGTGATGTCCGATATTTTGTCACAGGTATTGGGCAAAGTCCATACTCACCCAGGTGGTGGTGAAGGACAACAGAAAACGAGGCTGTAAGAGTAATATAGGGGCTGAAGGAAGCCGGAAGCACAATGTGAGAACGTTATTTTTTTAATCACTACTTGAAGACAACTTCTCAACTCGCTCAAAATGCCTCAATTCATTTATTGTTCCACATATTTCCCTTTCTTTTCAATTAGTTACATAGTTTGCTTGCAAATAAACAGGACTATCCAATCCCACTCATTTCTTCTTTTTTCTTTCCACATATTTTCTAATTTAGAATTGTAAATATCTGAATATTATAGAGTTTTTGGTTAAAGCCCTTCTATGCCGGTATTAAAGTAGCTTTTATTTTGATTATTTTGCATTGCTTTTGCTCCTTTTTTTAGATATATTTACAGGCACTTTAAGGGTTCATATCGCAGGGAAATAAGCTAGTTGGAAGTATAGTTCACAAAATTACAAATAATTTCATGGCATTTATTATTTTTTGTAGCATTTTAGATCTTTTTAAAAAACCTAACGGGGGAAGAAAAGTGACGCCAAAAAGGTTGTGGTAGAAATACCGAGTGAAAGAGCGTGAAAGGCCAGCCAGCATTATCAATCTATGGTGGGGGATAAAAACAATTTTGTCAATTGACGATCAATGGGTCTCATTTCAGGCACATTGGGCCACTGAAATTTTTTCTGTATATTAACAAAATATTGGCATTATCCCGAAAGCCCATTCCGTATACAAGGCTTCATAAGCGGAAAGTTTCGGCGTATGAACAAGTTATAAGTAGAGAGATGAAGTTGAGAAATAAAGACCATATCGCAAAATCAAGTATTTAGAAACCATCTTAATTCAAAGAATTATGACCAAAATAGCAATAATTGGGGACATTCATTTTGGCAAATTTGCAAGAAGCAGTGAGTTTGCGATGCCAGGTGAAAGGTTACAGGATAATACTGACGGAGCTTCGCCATTAAAATCTGGCATAATTGAGATAATAAAGAAAGAAAAAGCCGAATTCCTTTTTGTTACGGGAGATTTAACTTCTACCGGCAGTCCAATAGAGTTTGACTCCTGTTATAAATTGGTAAGTGAAATTGCCAAATCAGTTGTGTATTCCGGTGACATTGACCACCGATTCCGATTTTTACTGACCAGCCATTCCGGTTTTTATTGACCACCGATTCCGGCGGAGTTTGACCACCCAACCGGAGCGAAGCGAAGCCCTCCCTCGATTATTAAACAGTCATC
>JAJDAS010000019.1 GCA_029261755.1 Nitrospinia bacterium | reverse complement strand
CGAGGTTACCCCAAAGGGAAAAAATTGAAGTTGGTAAATAATTTTTGTTAGTGTGTAATAAAGATATCATAATCTAGTCAAAAAGTCTAGTTTGTTTTTGTCAATGTTTTCGGGCGCTTACAAGATATTCCCAATATTTTTCATATCTGCGGACCTTGCGAAAGCAGTAAAATGAGAGATTATCCCCTAAAAAACTTGTGGGTAAAGATTAGCTTAATAAAGGGGGTTAGGGGGATGTGAAGAGAGTTTTTGGAAGTGCCCTTACATGAGGTGAATTATGAGTGGCACAAATCGTCTGAATATAAAGCCGGGATTGCCGGTTATGATTGTATTAAAGAAAGACCAGAGATCGGGAAATCTCACTCAAGGTGTTGTGAAAGACATTTTGACTAAATCTCCACATCACTCCCACGGCATTAAAGTCCGCTTGGAAAGCGGCGAAGTTGGTCGGGTGAAGGAAATCTGCACCTGAACAGTCACCTACTTTTTTAGTAGCTGTTCAGCGTTTTTTGACTTTTATTCCCCAAAGGGGATATTTATTTCAGCCCAGGGTTGCCGAAGGCTACCCTGGGTTACTGGAAACAACATCAATAATTCCCCGGAGGGGATATTTATCGGTATACACGCATTTTATTTATGTATCCCCTCCGGGGAAAATTATTTTGTGGGTCTTTGATACCCAGGGTAGGCTGACGCCAACCGCTGGGCTCACATATGCAACCCCTGTCGGGGTAGAATTGAAGAATATTTCATTAAAATGCGCTGAATAGTTAGGATTTTTTTATGTAAAGGTGGTGCATAAATACGTCTTTTTTCAATTACGCTGAACAGATACCTTTTTTAATGAACAACTATCTTCTCTTTACCGACGCCAGCCTGAACCCTGGACGCAAAGTTGGTGTGGGCGGCTATCTTATGGTTCCTGAATCGTTTCTTAAAACCCAACCAAACCAGATTAAAATATCGGAACTGGAGGAAATGCTGGTGTTGAAACGATTTGAAGGCACTTCTTCTACAAAACTTGAGGTCCAAACCGTTTTGTGGGCTTTAGAAGAATATTGTACGGGATCAATTATCGGGCAGGGGACACTCCAACTTTATTCCGATTCCCAGTGTGTTGCAGGGCTTTTGGCAAGAAGGGCTAGGCTGGAAAGAACTGGTTTCCATTCTAGGGGAGGTAATGGCCTTTTAAAAAACGCATCTTTATATGGCAAATATTACGAATACCATGACGGGTTGAAGTTCGAGGTCACAAAGGTGGCAGGCCACACACCTTCTGGTTCCCGCAATACTGTTCAACGTATTTTTTCTTTGTTAGATCAAAAAGTCAGGAAAGCTTTAAGAGAGTGGGTTGCTCAGTTGGAAAATGACCAAGAGCCAAAAAAACCTTAACTTTAATTCTCCCTTTGTAAAGCTGATCTTTACCCACAAGTTAATAAGGCTGACTTGGTATGTTTTTTAGGCCCGACGGGCCAAAAGCGTATAGCCGGGGGCGTCAGCCCCCGGAATTGGAAACAAAAAAAATAAGCCCCAAAGTGGGCGGCAGAAAAAAATAAAAAAAGGGACAGGCAAATAGTGCATTTTTATAGAATCAAGGACCTACCCTTCCGTGAATTAACTCACGCGCTTAATATGTAAATCCTGATTTACAATTTATAAGTATTATCGTAAAGTAAGATTTACAATATTGTCAGTGGGGGGATAAAATGGAATTTTTATTTTCAGAGCAACAGCGGCTTATCAAGAGCCTAAAAACAACCAAAAGATACCTTTTTGACAATATTGATTGGTCATTAAGATGCATAGGTGTTTTGGGGGCGCGAGGAACCGGAAAGACCACTTTAATGCTCCAGTATATTAAGGAGCGCTTTGAACATAGCGACAAAGCCCTTTATATCTCCGTGGATAATCCGTATTTTCAATCCCTCTCCTTGTGTGAATTCGCAGAGGGTTTCCACAATATGGGTGGAGAGGTTTTGCTGATTGATGA
Source organism: Nitrospinia bacterium (assembly GCA_029261755.1). GTDB lineage: Bacteria > Nitrospinota > Nitrospinia > JACRGO01 > JACRGO01 > JACRGO01. The sequence goes on along the minus strand of JAJDAS010000019.1, from coordinate 3,039 downwards.
AGCCCATAAGTATGCCCCTGATTGGGCCTCCCATATAAAGTCTATTTACGACTCTTTTCCAAAGCTGAAAATCATTTTCTCCGTCTCCAGCCTCTTAAAAATCGCCAAACAAGATGGGGTTTTAAGCCGAAGGGCGATTATTTACCATCTGCATGGATTATCTTTCAGGGAATATCTTAATTTTACCCGGGGTTCTCATTATCCATCATCCACCATTGAGAATATTCTGAAAAATCATGTTTGCTTGGCTTCCGATGTTTGCAAGGACTTAAGTGTTCTCAAGAATTTTAAGGAATATTTAAGATACGGGTATTATCCCTTTTGTTTGGAAGGAATTGACTTTTACCGCATGCGGTTAAACCAGGTGATTAACCTGATCCTGGAAGCAGACATGTCCTATGTCAGCAATATAGAACCGAGACAAATTGCAAAAATAAAAAAGCTGGTTTATCTGCTGGCCGTTTCAGTGCCATTCATGCCCAACATCACAAAGCCGTCTCAGGCTACCGATATATCGAGACCCAAGTTATACGAATACCTGGAACTTCTGCGGGAAACAAAAATATTAAATCTTACTCGGGGAAAAGGACGGGGTTATAAAACCTTATCTAAGCCTGAAAAAAATCTATCTTGAGAATTCGAATTTGATGTATGCCGTGTCAGACTCCAACCAAGTGAATATTGGTTCGGTGATGGAAGTTTTTTTTGTCAATCAAATACTGAATTATTATTCCATGCATCCCCATTATTTTGAGACGGCCATTGAGCTTTCTTCGTCGGGAGATTTTCTGGTTAAGGGAGACTTCACCTTTGAAGTGGGCGGAAAAAATAAAAATTTTCAACAGATAAAAAATGTCAGGAATTCTAATTTAGCCTTAGACGACATAGAGATTGGTTTTAAGAAAAAGATCCCTCTCTGGCTTTTTGGTTTTCTTTATTAATGAAAAGCGGGGCAAAAATCAGTGTCAAAAAAAGCTTTTTTCATCTCAAACAAGACATGCTGCCAAAACATTGTAAACATTTGTTATGCGGCAAGCCATTCATCGGCGGAAATACTTGCTTGCTTTAGGATTTCCTTGATTAATTCCGAGGATATTTCTTTCCCATGAGGGTTTGGAATTATTTGTCTATATCTATCTCGTTTCATATAGCTATGCTTGCCTCCACTGAACGGACCTGAAAAACCAAGTTTCTTTAATTTTCGTATTAACTGGGATCTTGAACAAGCAGGTATTTTAGGCATAAGCAGCACTTTTCTCAATAACGCTTTGTTCTAGACGTTCAACAGAAGTTACTAATTTGACACCATTAAGCACTGGCATTTCTTCACCTTCTCTTAATCCAACTGTAATCCAAAGCTCAATTGCATCAATAAGGTTATCGCGTGCATCCTCAAAGTTATCACCTTGAGTCAAACAACCTGGCAGAATAGAAGCAATGGCAACGACACATTTTGCTTCCGGGTCTTTTTTGTATTCTGCTGTTTTAAGAATTTCCAACACATATTTTTTGAAACTTACATATTTCATAGCCTCCTCCTTTTAAGAAAGAATGTCGGGTTATCACTCAGCGGCAATATAGGATTATTGGTCATTTTCGCAGTGCAAAAGGATCGAAAACCCCTGATAAATTTCATTTTCCTCCTTGTGGTCCAAAATGTCAATAACTTAATTGGCAAACCATAAGCATAATTCGCCTGTCCCCTTTTTCTCTTTACCGAGGAGAATTTCAAATCAATCCCCAAAAAAAATGGACTCATATTGGCATTATTCGCCAGACCCTTATGCGCTTAGTAAAGAAAATGCAAGTGACCAACCAGATTGCCTTGAATGAGACAAGAAAATTCTGGAATTACTGGCTGATAGAGGAAGGGAAGTATTACAATTATTCAATTAGGGTTTCTACAAATACGTTTCAATTTCCACAATCGCAAGCCTGACCCGGTTCTTGACCCGGTTCTGACGGTTCCATGTTAAGTGGGTCAACATCGCATTGCCTAATAAATATTTTGCATCACTTGGACTTGTTTTCCCCTGGATCTGATTCTGCTTGATCAGCCGAACCGCCGTTGACGGACCCGTATGTTCGGTGGTGTGGGAGGATCGCTCCGTGAGGAGCGGTCCTATCCCGATGGGCTTTCTTTTCAAAAAGCCCTATTCATATCGAACTCAAGGCCAGCGTGTTTCATTTCTTTTGCTAGCTGCAATTGCCATGCACCGCCATCATCTAGCAGAGCGTAGACAACCCCGAGATAATCATTAGGGATTTCGACTCCTTCTTTGTAAAGCACACATGCGTTATTCCTACCCAGTGCTCCACAAAAATACCCCAACTCAAATATTACATTTTGCCTTGCTCTTGGCTTGGCCTCGTTTTTATTTTGTTGTGGATAACCAACATCATCGGGGGTGAGCAGCACAACTGCAAAGTAAGAAGAAGAGGCATGCTCTTCAAATTTTTCTATTATTGTTTTCCCTTTGCTGGCCTGCTCGTGAAGAATAATTGCCTCCAGCCCCAGTTTTTCGATAAATCTCGCTACATTAATTTTTGCGTTCTCATCATGCCCGTGAACTATAAACACACGGTTGGTTATTGATTTGGCTTGTTCGTTGCCCTTATTATTGCCAGCAGGTGGTTCGCCAAAGAGAGTGGATTCTTCTAGCATGATGTTGACTAGATTGATGGTACTTGCTTTACCTCCCTCCCAACATTCACGCAAATAGTCTTCTCCAGCGGGTGCGAAATCGGGATAAAATGAAATATTTTCAAAATCCTTAAGGTGCTCGCTTGAGTCACCGTAAATATTGCGAATTAACATCTTGCCTTTACGGCGAATTTTGTCGAGATGATCCTTGTCGTTATATAATAAAGAGGAAACATCTTGCCTATATTCACAAAGCGGAATTTTGCTAGTCATAATATTTCACTTAATTATGCCCAACAAGTAATTGAGCAGTTTCTGGATATCATTCTTTTTGGGATGATATACGGAAGTAACTCCTGGTAAAATAATTTCACGAATCTCTATTTTTTATTTTT
>JAJDAS010000018.1 GCA_029261755.1 Nitrospinia bacterium | reverse complement strand
CGAGGTTACCCCAAAGGGAAAAAATTGAAGTTGGTAAATAATTTTTGTTAGTGTGTAATAAAGATATCATAATCTAGTCAAAAAGTCTAGTTTGTTTTTGTCAATGTTTTCGGGCGCTTACAAGATATTCCCAATATTTTTTATATCTGTGGACCTTGCGAAAGCAGTAAAATGAGAGATTATCCCCTAAAAAACTTGTGGGTAAAGATTAGCTTTACTAAGGGGGAATTAGCGGAAAATTTCTTTAAAAAAGAGAGTTTTTGGAAGCGCCCTTTATTCATTTTGCAGGGTTTGCCTTTGGATATACTGGCCTAGCAACGGAACTGCGAATGAATATTTTCCATGCCTGTTTTTATAGATCAGCCCCAAATCCGTCAGTGAACCCAGCATTTGGTTCACTTGGCTACTGCCAAAAGGTTTACCCGATTGTTTTTTGGATGCTGCTACAGTTTCCTGGACCGTAAACTCACTATCGCAATGGTCCAGGGTTGAAATGACTGTTAATAATTCCCGCATTCGGTCAGTTGCCTTTGCCCACCTGCCTGCGAAAAAATCCTTGTCGAGCTTCATGATGATCTCTTCGATAGGAACAAAGGGATCTTCTTCCTTGTTCATTTTTTGCAAGAAAATATCATAAGTTTCTTTGCAAATGAATTGAATGAAATAAGGATACCCTCCTGACTCTCTTATAATGATATCAATAGACTCATCTGTAAATCTTACAGGACAATTTGTTGCATTAATTGGTTTAAGGATCGCGCTTTTACTGTCTTTTTGACTTAACCTTTCCAAAAAAACCACCTTGAACATTCTTTCCGTGAATGTTCTGGCGTCTACCAACTTAGGAAAAAGAATGGGCAATCCTGTTAATGCAAGCATAAAAGGTATTTCTTTTTTTTGAATTGATTGAAAAACATCCAGCAAAAGCGATAGAGGGTACTGTTCTTTTTTTGCATGGTTGGATACTGTCTGGGCCTCATCATAGGCAAAGATGACGCCCCTATAGCCCTCATTTTTTAGGCAACTCCAAATAACCTCAAGAGTGTATTTTAGCTTATCACTGATCAAGCCAGGTGTTGAATTAAAAATATTGATGAGGGTGTGGTAATTCAGCTTACTTTCCAGAACATCCGGTTCAGTAGCAAAACCTACACGAGATATCTCCTCTCTTTTTAAAACAAAATTTGAAGTGACCACGGAAATATCCGCTAACAGTCTGTTTGCCATTGTTTCCTCATTAATGCTTGTCGACTCCGAGAAATCAGTGCCTACCCACAACCAATTTTCCTTTATAGCCAGAGGTTTAAGAGTATCCAGCAAGACTGTTTTGCCGACTCCCCTTAAGCCTGTGAGGATTATGTTTTCCAGGATTACTTCTTGCTCAAGTAGCTTTGAAAATTCATTCGTTTCCTTTTTTCTGCCTGCCAAATAAGGTGGCATGTGGCCGGCGCCTGGTTTAAAAGGGTTCCTGAAGTCGATTTTCGGCATATTTACACCTCGTTACAAGATATAGTAAATTTATAATTTCTTATAAATATACATCAAAGTGTAAATTTAGTCAATAGCTTTTTTGTTGCTAAATTTAAATAGGGTTTCTGAAGTCAATTTTTGGCATATTTACACCTCGTTACGAGATACAGTAAATTTATAATTTCTTATAAATTTAGCCCATAGTTTGTTTATTACTAAGCTTAGCTACTCTTTTCCGCGAAATCCCACCCTCTTCCATGGAATCCCATCAAATTCCAGGTTTTAAATGTCCCCTCTGCTGACTCCCGCTTCCGTGACAAGCTCGCCTTTCGGCTTGCTCACTCGGTGTTCTCATCCCCCCCCCCCCCAATCTTCTTGTTCGTGTTCCCGTCTTCGCAAGGATCATCTCGTATGCGGGGGAGGCAGTTGGGTGAAAGCCCATGAAATCAGATATTGTTGGCCAGCAGGTAAAAGTTTCATCCAGCTAAAGCGAGACTTGCAGACTGGGTGGACCTGCCTCGACCTACGTACCTGCCAGGTAGGTGGAATGCAGCAAATGATTGATTTAAAAGGGTTTCTGGGGTCAATTTTTTGGTACTTATATCTCGTTACATAAAATAGTAAAATTACAATATCTTATAAATTTATATCAAACTACAAATTTAGCAAATAGTTTTTATGTTGCTAAATTTGACTACCCTTTTCCGCGCCCCCCACCCTCTTCCAAACCGAAAAAGCCAGGCTAAAAAGCGTTGGGACCACAAAGAGGGTAAAAAGAGTAGAAACCGCCAGTCCACCCACCACAACACTGCCTAACCCCCGATACAGCTCACTTCCTGCCCCGGGAAATAGGACCAACGGCGCCATGCCGCAAATGCTGGTGAGAGCGCTCATGAAGATGGGCCGCACCCGTGTCCGCACGCTTTCCACGATGGCCTCGTCGGAGGGCATCCCATGGTCACGCATGAAATTCAGGGCTTAGTGGACTATCAGGATTGCCCCGTTCACCACCGTTCCGATGAGCAGGATGAATCCCAACATGGTCAAAATAAGGCGATTCATGGAACTACTTTGACCAGAGAGTTGGGTCAAAAACAACTTGGACTGGAACAAATCGAAGAAGTAAAAATAGCACTTGACAGAGGGGCATATGCGTGGCATTATCACTGTCCTTGGCTACGCCATTGAGATTGCCCATAAACGGAAACGGAGTTTCCCGGAGGAAATAAATGGATGATGAAACACGTAATGAACTGCGCGGGTTAAACCGCAAACATATGCATGAACTGTGGGAAAAGGCAAAAAATGGCGATCTTTCCGGCTTAGGCGATGAGGAGAAACAGCTTGCCAGGATTATGCTGGATCATAAGGATGAATTCTTCAATGAATTTGAGTTTTCCGATGTTCTATCCGACAGAGAATTCGACCCCGAAACGGAAAGCAATCCCTTCCTTCATGTTTCAATTCACTCTGCGGTTGAAAATCAACTTGAGCATAAAGAACCTATTGAAGCCTATCAGTTTTATCTTTCCCAGGTAAAAAATAAAGTTTCCCGCCATGACACCATCCATTTGATCGGGTCCATTTTCGCTCCCATATCGCTTTATTCACTCAGCAAGGAAAAAAACTTTCCACTGGATTTGTACAAATCGCTATTAAAAAAATACAAGAAGAAAAGACCCGATAAAATACCGTCCTGCCTCGACAAAGACCTTGCTTTCATATTTTCCTGATAACCCCAAAAGTTATTGAGTCATTTGTTGCCATTTGCTTTGCTGCCATTTACCTACGGCGTCATTAAAAACCTTCATTGATAGAAGATGGGAGCCAACAAATTAACATTTGGGGAAATGAAAAACGTGAAAGAAATCAAAGAACGTTTTATGAAGGACGCCCTTCAGAGGAGGCTGGGTGGACTTGCCTCGACCTACGTACCTTTCAGGTAGGCAAAACGTAGCAAGTGATTGATTTAAAAGGGTTTCTTATGTTAATTTTTGATATTTACATCTCGTTACTGAAAACAGTAAATTTATAACTTCTTATAAATTTACATCAAAAGATAAATTTAGCAAATAATTTTTATATTGCTAAATTTGACTACCCTTTTCCGCGCCCCCCACCCTCTTCCAAACCGAGAAAGCCAGACTAAAAAGCGTTGGAACCACAAATAGGGTGAAAAGGGTTGAAACCGCAAGTCCCCCCATCACGACACTGCCTAACCCCCGATACATCTCACTTCCCGCCCCGGGAAATAAAACCAGAGGCGCCATGCCGCAAATGCTGGTGAGAGCGCTCATAAAGATGGGCCGAACCCGCGTCCGCACGCTTTCCACGATGGCCTCGTCGGAGGGCATCCCATGGTCACGCATGAAATTCAATGCCTGGTGGACGATGAGGATCGCCCCGTTCACCACCGTTCCGATGAGCAGGATGAACCCCAGCATGGTCAAAATATCCAGGTGCTGGCCTGTAAAACTGTGGACGATCTGGAAGCCGATGAACCCTCCCACCGCCGCTAGAGGCACACTGAACATGATCACAAAGGGGTAGAGGAAGGACTCAAAGAGAGAGGCCATGAGCAGATAGGTAATCAATAACGCCAGGAGGAA
>JAJDAS010000017.1 GCA_029261755.1 Nitrospinia bacterium | reverse complement strand
TCGTCCGGCGGTTGGATACAATAAAATAATGCTTGAAATAGCAGTGTAACTCAAACCATTCTCTTTTCTCTTTACATTTTGCCACCGGAGCGATTACTCCTTGTTCAGAATATGCCAAAAGCAGGTATCTAAAACAAATTGTATGTACAAAACATTCAAAGATATTGGCATGTTTGTATTTTTTAAAAGATTTATTGACAACTAATTCTCTTTCCTGCTATTGTTGACCTTATTTTAGATAACTAATGAAACTAATTCATAATTGGATTTATTTACTCTCTTATTTAGTGTACAGGAGGTCTTCAGATGCTTTTCAAGAACCAAGGCTTTTACTCTGTAGCAATTTGTAAAAAAGTAAACTCCTTTCAAGGCAGTCATTTTGTTTTATTGCTAACCTTAATGCTATTCTTTGTTTCGGCTGAAACATCTGCATTTAAGCTGAAGCCAACCGGGACAACAGAAGAAAAAATTGTATCCAAATTAGAAAGGACGGACCCACGGTGGCTAAGAAATATTGTGAACTGGGGAATAAATCATTTTACCAACCCAGTGCATGAAGATCTTACCAATAGGATTTGGGGTTGTGAAGAGGACCTTTCAGGGGAACTAAAATGTGCTTCATGGCCAAGGCAAGTTGCGCCTATTATTTACGGTGTTCATTGGAATGACAACCCACCATTTGGTTTGACTAAGACAAACAATAAGTTATGCAAAGATGTGAAGGGAACTATTAGGCTGCCAGAGCAGTACATAAAATGCTGGTTTGTTCTTTTTCATGATGCTAAAAAAAATGCCCGCAAAAAACATTACAACCGAAAAAATGGTCACGCACTGATATACCGTGTTCATTTTGGGGACATGCAGTTCCTTCACTCTATGGCTTCATGGAAGGGAGAAAGTATGAGAGAAACGAAGAGACGAATCATGATGTGGGCAGAGTTCACTTATAAGATGGCCATAGGGGAAATCCCATTTACAATTCCGGTTAGCGATGTACCTGTTGCAGGATTTGCTACTTTGTTCAAAGGCAACGGGTACACTGCAAGAAATCTCTTCGTACGGAGTGTGCCCAGGTTTTGGAAAGAAGTACCTCTCGTAGCTTTTGGCAGCCTATTGCATATGATTGAAGATAGTTTTTCCAAAAGCCATGTTGATAGAGCGTATCCATCAGGTGATTGTGAGGTAGCTTCTGGAGTTTCGAAACCCGGAAGAATTAGAGAGTTTTATTCATATAGTGGACAAGATTCATCTGATCACGGAGGATGGGACTCAAAAGAAGCCATGCAGGCTGGGCTAATTCGCCCAGAAAATGCTTTGACAGTTGGAAGAAAGCTAAAGGAGATGTTTGATACCAATAAACCTTGGAGCAAAGTTAGGGGTTACCTAGATCAGTGTGTATACGAAGTAGATCAAGGAGACTTAGATGAACCTGCTGGCCAAGGGTAAAAAATTTGTCACAAGATAATGAGTTGAATTTAAGTAAGCCTAAAAATAATACCCGATACTGATGTTATACCGGATATTCCATTCCGCGTTGGGACTGCCTGCTCCCATGGGATCTGTTTCGTCTCCCAGGAAAATCATGTTTTTCCCCATGAGCGCTTCAACATAAATGAGCATGGGGCCGGCTGAAATGACTACGCCCGGAACGTTCATTTGGGTGTCCGAGAAGCCTGCGATGTCTTTTATCAGTATGTTGTAGTCGTTAAAAAAAGTAAGTTTGGTAATGGGTCCCCAAGCCACCGGGACATCATAGCTGACATTCGCCGTGAGCAAGACCCCTTCCGAGGCAAGCAGGTAAGCGGAACCGTAATTGGCCATCAACACCGTATTATCATCCACTCCAACCGGATTTTCAGGGTTGAAACCGTACCACGCCCCCTCCAGCATTAAATTAAAAGGTCCGTAGAATCCGTTGAGATGCGCGGCGGCGGCCCAGCGGTCGCCCATATTTTTAGTAATACTGTTATACAATTGACCAACCATTCCTGATACGCCGATTTCCGTTTTATTACTATTGCCATGATCAAAAGTCCTGGCTATGCGGAGGTTAAGTTGATTGGTTTCCTCATTGGCCTGATTCATGTTCAAATCAGTAACCACATCCGTGGAATAGCGATCTTTGTTAGATGAGTCCCCCCAATCGGCGTTCTTGAAAAAAGCGAACTGAATATCCCAGGGGGCGTTGTCCAGGATAAATTTAAAACCAAGGTCGTATTCATCCGAGAGACCCATATAATAGTGTGCGCCAAGCCAATAACTATGGTCCGCGTAAGGGAGAATGCCGAAGGGAACCTTCATCAGGCCCACTTGCCCTTGCAGTGAATCGTTAAAGTTGTAGCCCATCCAGGCGTGATGAACGATATGCATGTAACCGAAATAACGGTACTGGGTAGAGAGGATCAAATCTTTATAAACAACGTCCATATTCAAGCGAAAATGGTCGAATATAAAATCCCCGCCTTTATCTCTGCTGGGTCCCTGGAAATCCTTATAGGCATAGTTAAATCGAAAGGCCCCTCCGACTTTGATATCCGCTTCGTCCAGCTCCTCTTTCTCATCAGCGGTATTGTCCGGGTCCGGCCTCGATTTGCTTTCAGCTACTTTATTCTCCAAGGCGTCAAGCTTTCCTTTGAGGGACTCCACCTCTGCAATCCTCGCTTTTAATTCCCTTAGCTCTTTCTCAATAGCTTCCGTATCCGCCGGGCCAGCCCAAGTGACATTTGAGAAGGTTACTACTAAAAAGATAACTCCTATTCCGATTATTTTAATTTTTTTCATTTTGCTCCTTTTGTTTTTATGAGAAAATGCTGTTCAAAATTATTTGAAATTATATTTGCTTGCCGAGGCACATACAAGGAAGAATAAACTTCATAAACCATTTTCATCTTAGGAATGCAGGAAATACAGGAAGACTCTTAAAAGTTCTTTTTGTTTTTTAGATTTCCCCTGATTTCCTGCATTCCTAAGCTATTTTTTCGCCTATTTATAATACTCTAAAATAGTTTCCAACAGCTTTTTCTTCTTAATGGGTTTAGTGATGTGGGCGTCACAACCGGCGTCCAGGCTCTTTTGTTCATCTTCTTTCAGGGCATGGGCAGTGAGGGCGACGATGGGGGTTCGGAATGATGATTGATGATTGTCGATTGATGATTTGAAACCCTCTTTCGTCCCTCGTCCTTCGTTTTCCGCCTTCCGTCTCATCTCCTCTTCCCACTGCCTG
>JAJDAS010000016.1 GCA_029261755.1 Nitrospinia bacterium | reverse complement strand
CAGGCAGTGGGAAGAGGAGATGAGACGGAAGGCGGAAAACGAAGGACGAGGGACGAAAGAGGGTTTCAAATCATCAATCGACAATCATCAATCATCATTCCGAACCCCCATCGTCGCCCTCACTGCCCATGCCCTGAAAGAGGATGAACAAAAGAGCCTGGACGCCGGTTGTGACGCCCACATCACTAAACCCATAAAGAAGAAAAAGCTGTTGGAGACAATATTACAGTTTTGCAAAAAATAAGCGTTACAAAAAACAAAATCTATGGTAAAATCTCGGATATCCTTACTCTTGAATCGGAGGAATTATGGGAAATAATATTTCAAGACCTGAAGGAAAGTTTACTTCCATGCGGAGGTCCCTTTCCGCCCTTTACCTTTTGTTGATTTTGGTCTTCCTGGCTTTTATTGCCGCCGGGTCCTGGTTTTCCAGGGAGTTGGATGGATTGGGCACCGCCATCAACCTGGCCGGTTCCGAAAGAATGCGAATGTTCCAGATATCTTTTCTCCTTCACCGGTCCATGTATGAACCCCCGGGGCAAAGAGAAAAAACCCTGGGCCATGCCCAAATGGAAGCGGACCGGTTTGAGGAAATACTAAACGCCCTGAAAAGCGGAAGTGAAAAATATAATCTTAAGGATGTGACGGGAAAGGATGTGGATGCATTACTGAAAGGAGTTATTTCCAAGTGGGAAGAAGAATATAAGCCCCATCTTTCCGCAATCTTTTTGACGGAACCGGAAGAGAGAAAAGGCTTATTGGATAAATTCCAGTATGAAGTACATGACTATGTGGAAAAGGATATCGATTCCGTGGTTTCCATGCTTGCGGAAGATGTGCAGCGAAACAGGAATTTATTCACCGCCTGCGGTTATATCCTGATTTTAACCGGCGTCATCTTATTATGGCTGAACGTGGCTTATTTGAAACGCAGGGTCCTGAAACCCATTGACGTGTTGATCAAGGACACGGAAGAAATGATTCAAGGGAATTACTCCATCAAATCCGAGGTCCGGGCTACAAACGAATTAATGGTCCTGGCGGATCGGTTTAATGCCCTGGCCGGTACTATTTCCGGCGTTTTTAATGAAATGGAAGAGACCATTCAGGAAAGGACCAGGGAAATATCCATGGGCAAGGCCAGAATGCAGTCTTTTTTTGACAGCGCGCCGGACGCCATTATTTCCATCAAGGCCGAGGATAGTAGCATCATCCTCTTTTCCAAAGGAGCGGAAAAGATGTTCGGCTACGCCGCCGAAGAGGTAATGGGAAAAAACGTGAACATCCTGATGCCCGAACCCTATCGCTCCCAACACGATACGTATGTAAAAAAATATATTGAAACCGGAGAAAAAAAGGCCATTGGCCGTATTCGGGTGGTAAAGGGAAAGAGAAAGAACGGGGAGATATTTGACATCGATCTTTCGGTTAGTGAGAGCGTTACGCAAACAGGCAGGCTATTCAATGCCATCATCCGGGATATATCCGTCAGAATGAAGGCCGAACAAGAAATGAAAAAACTTAGCAACGCCATTGAACAATCCATGGAATCCGTGGTTATTACCAATTGTGAAGGGATCATAGAGTACGTAAACCCTGCCTTTGAGCGGGTGACCGGTTACAGTAGCTTCGAGGTAATGGGTAAAAAACCGGGAATCCTGAAGTCCGGCGAACATTCCAAAAGTTTTTATAAAGAGTTATGGCGCAAAATCCGGGATGGGAATATTTGGCAAGGGGAGTTTACTAACAAAAAAAAGGGTGGAGAGCTTTTTTATGAGGAAACGACCATTACCCCCGTAAAGGATGACTCCGGGCAAACAACCCATTTTGTCGCCTTAAAAAATGACATTACCACTAGAAAACTAGCGGAAAAGGAGATTGAAGAAAAGAACCGGGAGCTGAGGTTAAGGGCGGATTATGAAAGCGCCTTCGCGAAAGTCATTTCCATTTTCAGCTCCACCTTTGACCGAAAAGAGTCCCTGGATAAAATGTTTGCCATGTTGGCGGAAGAAATGCCCTTCCCCTGCTCCGCCTTTTATCTGTATGACGAATGGGAGAGCAAGCTTCTTTGTCTTTCTTCTTGCGGCGTTCCCAAAACCTTCAAAAGGGAGTTTGAGCTGGGGGAAGGGCTGGTGGGGCAAGCCTTCCTTGACGCAAAACCAATAACCCTGTCCGGAATTGAAGAAATTCCTTTTGTAATAGAAACAGGCGTCTTTCCTTTAAAACCGGCCTCCGTATTGGCCCAACCGGTCCTTTACCAGGAACGGATGATTGGGGTATTGATCCTGGCCGCCACCGTGGCCTTGAAAGAACTGGACCAAAAGTTCATCCAGAGACTTTCCGCGCACCTGGGTATCGCCCTGCAGAACCTGAAACAATATAATGACCTCCGGGAGCTCTCCGGGCAATTAAAATCCAAGGGAGAGGAAATAGCCCTGAAAAATACCCAACTGGAAAAAAGCAATCGGTTGAAATCCGAATTCCTGGCAAACATGTCCCATGAACTGCGAACACCCCTAAACGCCATTATCGGATTTTCGGAGATCCTCAAGGACGGTGTATTGGGGGAACTCAGTGCCCAGCAAACCGATTACTGCCTGGACATCTTTACCAGTGGACAGCACCTCCTGTCCCTGATCAACGACATCCTGGACCTTTCCAAGATAGAGGCGGGAAAGATGGTCCTGGAGGCGGAAGAGATAAACGCGGGTGAGCTTTTGAAAGGCAGCCTTTCCGTGGTGAAGGAAAAGGCCCTGACTCATGGCATAAAGCTTGATTCCAATATCGCCGAGGGGGTGGGGTCCATCTACGCGGACCCAAAGAAATTTAAGCAGGTGGTCTATAACCTCCTTTCCAATGCGGTGAAGTTTACACCGGATGGCGGCAAGGTGGCGTTGCGCGCATGCAGGCGTAAAGAAGAAGGCCGCCCTTGGGACGTTCTTGAAGTCTCCGTTTCCGATACGGGAATTGGAATTTCCGAGGAGGGAATGAAAAAGCTCTTCAGGCCCTTTGAGCAACTGGATAGCTCCTTGGCTAAAAAATATGAAGGAACGGGGTTGGGTTTGGCCCTGACCAAACGCTTGGTGGAACTGCATGGCGGAACGGTCCATGTTTCCAGTGGACTTGGAAAGGGAAGCGTTTTTACCGTTCTATTCCCATACAAAACCGCTCCTGAACGACAAACGGAAGCGGAAGCCGAGGTTCCCGGAACAATTCCGGCATTAATGCCTGGAGAAAATCCCCTTATATTAGTGGTGGAGGATGATGAAAAGGCGGCGGACCTCATGCGCGTGCAATTGGAGACCGAGGGTTGGCAAACCATGATCGCACGGAACGCCGAGGAAGCGCTTCGGATGATGGCCATGAGAAAGCCTGACCTGGTTACCCTGGATATCATGCTCCCGGGGATGAACGGCTATGAATTTCTTGAAAAAATGAAGGAAATCGATGAGTTTTTGCATATTCCGGTTGTCATTGTATCTTTTGTGGCGGATCAAAAGAAGGGATTTTCCCTGGGAGCGGCCGAGGTACTTCAAAAACCCATCCGAAAAGAACAACTCATGGATGCCTTGGAGGGGATTGGTTTTTTGGGTGTTGAAGGCCAACAGCCTCTCACGGCCCTGGTGGTGGATGACGACCCAAAGGCCGTGGAGATCATATCCCTACATCTTGAGGGGCAGGGGGTCAAGCCTCTCCGCGCTTATGGTGGGCGGGAAGCAATCGATATAGCCCACAAGGAAAAGCCGGACTTGATCATTCTGGACCTTATGATGCCCGAGGTAACCGGATTTGACGTAGTGGAGAGCCTGGAAGCGGACCCGGAGACCACGGCCATTCCCATTTTCATCCTGACAGCAAAGATTATTACAAAAGAAGACAAAAAGGCGCTAAACGGAAGCATAATGAAGATAATGCAAAAAGGGACCTTTAAGAGGGACGCCTTCCTCTCTGAAATAAAGAGATCCTTGAGGAAGAAGCTAGGGAAAAGGAAAGGGAAAAAGGCGGAGACCGGCCCGGAAATCACACCCTTGGAGTCAAAACCTGAAGAGCCGGAGGCGGTCCAACTGAAAAACGGGGCCGGAGAGGAGCAAGATAAAAGGGAAAGGCCATTGGTTCTGGTTGTGGAGGACAATCCAAAAGAATCGGATTTGCTGAAACTCTACCTGGAAGACCAAAAATATCAGGTGCTCCAGGCTGCAAACGGCAAAGAGGCCCTGGAGCTTATGGCCCGCTCCAAACCAGACCTCATTACCCTGGATATGATGATGCCGGAGATGGACGGTCTGGACTTTCTAGGGAAAAAAGCCGACCATTCCGAGTTTGCCCACATCCCCGTGGTGATTGTGTCCTCCGTGGCGGACCGGACCAAGGGGTCCTTCCTCGGCGCTAAAGCCTTTATCAAGAAACCCATCAAAAGGAATGAACTTTTGTCCGTTATCAACTCCTTCCACTTAAAGCCCGAAGAAGAGGAGCGGATAAAAGTGCTCCTTGTGGACGACGATCCCAAGGCCATTAAGATTATCTCCTCTTATTTCGACAGAGAGGTTTTTAATATCTTTACGGCGTACGGAGGCAAGGAAGGCCTGGAAATGGCTAAGGCCGAGAGACCCGATATTATCGTGCTGGATCTCATGATGCCGGAAATGGACGGTTTTCAAACACTCGACCACCTGAAACAACATAAAAAAACAGGAAACATCCCCGTTATCGTTATGACCGCTAAAGCACTTTCCAATAAGGACCATGAGAGACTTTCTTCCAATGTGGCGATGATCGCTGAAAAGGGAAGGTTTGACAAAGGGTTTTTCCTGAAAGAAGTGGAGAGGCTCCTCGAAAAAGCTTAAAAAATAATCGGAGGAATTAAAATGAAAATACTGGTCATTGAAGATAACCCCCTCAATATGAAGTTGATTACCGATCTACTGAAAATGTCGGGGTATGATGTGCTCCAGGCAACGGATGGCGAAACAGGGATAAAAATAGCCAGGGAAGAAACCCCGCCTTTGGTGTTAATGGATATTCAGTTGCCCGGAATGGACGGCCTTACAGCCACCCGGCTCTTAAAAAAAGATGAAAAAACCAGTCATATTAAAGTCATCGCCCTTACCGCCCTGGCCATGAAAGGCGATAAGAATCTGATCTTGGAGGCAGGCTGCGACGGCTATATATCCAAACCCATCAGATATAAGGAAGCTCTGGAAGCCATAGGATCCTTTGTAAAGGAGATAAAAGATGGAGAGTAAAGGAAAGGTCCTGGTGGTGGACGATCTGCAAACAAAGGTGAGAGGATTTGAAACAGGGGCCGAGGATTACCTGATAAAACCCATCAACACCATAGAACTTGAAGCGCGAGTTCGCACTGTTCTGAGGAGAAGAGAACTCCGGCAAAGCCTTATTTAACACTATTTAACACTGGATAAGACCTTTTGAAAATCTATCACCTATCCCCTCACCGGGTTTCATAACCGGCATTGCCTTAACGCGTTTCTTGACCGGGAATTTCTATCTTCAAAGAGATACAACAGGCCCTTTTCCTTGTTGATGATCGACATAGATCATTTCAAGAATGTTAATGATACATATGGACACCTTGCGGGGGGGGCGTCCTTAAAAAACGGCGTAGTAAAAAGGACAGTTTATGAAAAACCAACCATCATCCTTTAGTGAATATCTCTTGGAAAAAGGGCTAATCAGCAGGGAACAATTGGAAACGGCCCATTCCATCCAGAACAAAGAGCGCCTGTTGGGAACTATTGCCGTCGAAATGGGAATCCTTTCTTCCGATGATGCCTTGAAGGCCCAGGAATATCAGGAGACCTATGACGTTCCCTTTGGCGAGGCCGCCATCTCCCTGGGATTTATCACCAGCAACCAATTGAAATACCTCCTTGATGTTAGGACCCGCAAAAAGATAAGAAGTGGAGATATCCTTGTCCGCGAAGGCTTTATCAACAAGGAAAAGCTTTATGAAGAACTGATGCGGTTCGAAAAAAAACGCCATCGCTTGAAAAAAATCCTGGTCTGCGATTCTTCGGCGATACTCAATTCGCTCCTGAAAAAAAGCCTGTCAAAGTATGGCTACCAGGTATTGATCTGTATAAGTGGGTAAGATGGTGGCCTTAAGGCCACCACCTCCCCGTTGTCGCGGTGGGGTTAAT
>JAJDAS010000015.1 GCA_029261755.1 Nitrospinia bacterium | reverse complement strand
TTGGGCAAAAAATTGAAGACTATCAGGACCATATGGAAGGACTTGCCTCAAAGAAACGCACTCACCCCTCCATCTTTTCCCTGTTTTACAACAAGACCGGTTGGCACAAAAACGTACCCGCCCAAGCCTTTTGAAAATCTTTAAAATCAAAAGCAGTGAACCACGAATTACACTAATTTTACGAATTAAATTCAAAAAACAAAGCATAAGGGTCGTTCCGGTCAAATGACAAATTTTGATGGGAAAGCATTCTTTCGACAGATTAGCTTTGTCGAAAATTCTTAATTTTTTACCTCCTTTTAGGTTTCCCGTAAAAGCCCTGACTCCACAATAATAAGAAAAAGGTTCATATGTCCTCCTAAAACCACCTTTTTTTGCTTTCAACCCCTTTCAAAACATCCCGGCCCGTTATATAATCGGGGCATGAAAACCTCTTTCGATTGTATCCCTGTCCTCCTGGAAAATGGGCAACAAAAAATACAGGAAGCAAATTCAAAGCTTTAAAAAACTAATTGTTGAACATCTTGAAAAGGTTGAAAGGGAGAACTCTAAAATCGTTCCAAACCGTAAACTTATCAAATATTGGGAAAAGGAAATCGACAAATTTAAACAAGAACTTTTGAAATCGGAGAAAAGGTTAAAAAGGAGGTAATTATGCCAACTACAGTAAAAAATAAAATAGATGAAACACTAAGAATCATGCTTAATGAGCTTAAGGATGAATGTCAAAAATGTATTAAATTGACAAATCAACTTGAATTGGAGAATTTAACGGAAGAACAAATTGATGAAATTTTTGGGGAATTAACGGCTTCGGTTACCCATTTGAACACCCATTCCCAAACTGTAAAAGAAGAGATTGAAGAATAAAAACAAGTACGAAGATTAATCCGATCATTATCATCTCCCTAAAATATCCCCTCCTTGCCATAATCCACTTTATTGCAACCAAAACCCTAAACCTTGATAATCCACAGAAATTCTCTGAATTCCACAGAAGCTTTTCAAATTCATTTTTTCTGTGCCGTTCTGTGTACTTCTGTGGCTGAAATTATTTTTTGCAAAACGCTAAAATGTTACGAGGAAACAACATTAGGTAAATGGTCCTGCACTAATTCCCCCTCAATTCCCTCACAAGCTGCCCCGCCTTCTTGTGGTTTGGTTTTAACCGAAGAGTTTCCTGAAAGCTCTTCAAAGCTTTTTCCGGCATGTTGGCTTTTTTGTAAGCCAAACCTAAATTAAAGTGGTATCCATACTGGGATGGTTCTAGGGTAATAGCTTTTCTGAATGCAATGACGGCCCTGATCCTTTCTCCCTTTTTGGAATGTATCAGCCCGGAGAGAAAAAAAAGTTCATGCTTGCCTTTTTGGTTCACCAGTATCCTTTGATATTTTGACAGGGCTTTTTCATAACCCTGGTTCATAAATTCCGTATCACCTTCTTTTTTTAGGATCTCCGCATCCTTGATGGTAAGAGGTTGCGGGGTTTTATACGTTAGCAAAGTCGCCAGTTCCTCTGTGCCGTAATAATTCTTCATCACAAAGTTCCCCCAAAAAGACAAGGCGACCTGGGTGGACTCATTCGACCCCCAATAATTGTCGCTGATATCCACTGGCAACCCCTTTGGAGTCTTCTGAAAAATCTCAAACCCATAATTTGCGCTCAAAATATTTTTTTCAACTAAGGGCCTGCCGCTCTCTAACAGTAAACCGGTTTTCCCGTTTCCCGTAATGGTGTTTCCCGTGATGGATGGAGAAGACCCGTGCACTTTGATCCCGTTGAACTGATTGTTTTCAATGGTATTACCGGCGATGGTAGGCGAACAGTTTTCTTTAATGATGAACCCGTTGATGTTGTCTCCCAAATAAGAGTTTAGGACCTTTGGGGAAGAAGAGACGATGGTAATTCCCAGGGATTTTTTGATAATGGCGTGAGATATTCGGCTTTGGTGGTCATTGGTGTTATCGAAAAAGATGCCGCCCCAAACATTTCCTTTTGTCCCTTTATGCTGTTTGAAGGTAATCCGGCTGTTGGGCAAACCCTCTGCAAAGAAACGGCCTCGAATCCGCAATCCGCCGTGTTTGGAGAGAACGAGTGTTCCCGGCTCGATTCGCAGGGTAGCATTGGAATGGACGGTGATGGATTTTTTTCCAATAATATAGGGGCCGGAGGCGGCATGCCATGTGGTGTCTGATCTAATATCAGAGGCAGCCACGGTAGGCCCTTTGGGGACCAGCGTACCTTGAAGAGAATCCGATTTCCCACTCTCGTTTTGCGCGAAATCTTTTGTGGAGACTCTGTAGAAATAGTTTTTTTCTTCTTCCACCTCTTGATCCAAATACTCTTGGTATTGGATGTCCGCCAATTTTTCGTAGCCGCTTAATGGCAAATTACTCCGGTAGATCGTATAACTGGCCAGCCCGGGATCTTTTACCTTGTCCCAGCGCAGTTGAACGCCGAGGTTTCCATTGGTAATTCGGATGTTGGAAGGCGTTGCCGGAGGAGTGGTATCCATGGTAATTTTCCCAAGGATGTCAAACCACTGGGCGGAGATTCCCTCTTCGTTGGTTAAATATCCGATCAAAACCCCTTCGTCAATATTGTCCCCTTTGTGCACCGTATATTCTCCGTAATATTCCCCATTCTCTTTTTCCTGAAGCCTGATATCCTTCTCCATATCCAGAATTTTGCAATGGGCAACCATTTTAGGATCACCTTTCATCTGGAAAATCATTTTGTAGCCGACCCCTATGGGGCTGTGGGAGGCATTATGCAAAAGGGAAAATATTTTGGGTGGTTCCAGGAACCCGGATATGGAAGAATCGGGAATGGTTTTTACCAACTCCCTTGCCAATTTATCCGCCAGCACAATGAACTTGCTGTCGCGGATTTGCCAGACGTTTTTTAAGGCGGTAATGGCCACGGATATGGGATCTATGGAAAACCCCATGCCATGGTGGCGAACCACATGTTTCGCCTCCCATAAGATGGATCCATCCTTGGTGGAAAACATCTGGCATTCCATACCCACACTGACATTGGAGTACACCACCGCGTACAATCTGTCGTAATCGGTAATCTCGCCACGGATAACGGCGTCCACACCCAATACTTTCCCCAGTCTCACGGCTTCCTGAGCAGTCATTTTTTCTTCCACTACAACTCCCTTTTCCAAAAAAATCTGGTCGGTTAAGAAAAGTTCCTGATCTTTGTAATGCAAGGAACTGAAATGGTTGAAGAACGATCTTCGCAATAATTTGGAAGCCTCTTTTTTTTTGGTTCGGTTGATGAAGGGAAGGATGGCCACTTTTTTTGGGGGGGATTTTTTCAAGAGATCGGAAACCGTGAAGTCTGCCTCGAAAGCAGACATGAGCGCTTCGTTCTTTTCATTCTTTTCTTTGATTTCCACCTTTTTCGGTTCCCCAGCCACTGCCATGGAAAGGCTTAAAGACCAGAAAACAAGAAAGATTGTGGTTGTAAAAAGACGTTTCATAATAACCTAAGCAATGACGATTTTGATTTAATAGGACTTATTGGACTAAAATTGAAGGTTACCGTTCACAGTTCCAGTTTAACTATTGTCACTCGCATTCCCTTGAACTGTTACCTTAAGGGCACTTCCCGAAAATCACTTTTTTGAAGAAACCTACCACTAATTCCCCCTTTGTTAGGGGGGTTAGGGGGTTGTAAAGTGATTATTGGAAGTGCCCTTTAATCAAAAGTTCCTTTTACGCCATTCAAATAAATGGGTCCGACACTTATGAAAACGCCAAAAACTCTTGGCCGTTACCAAATAATTAAAGAGCTTGGCCGTGGCGGCATGGGGGTCGTTTTGCAGGGAAAAGACCCAAAAATCGACCGGCACGTCGCTCTGAAGATACTCCGGCTGGAAGAAGATCCCGATTCAAACAAAAGCAGCACTCTTCTGGAGCGTTTTCTCATTGAAGCAAAAGCTGCCGGAAGACTTACTCACCCAAGCATCGTCACCATCTATGACGTGGGCGAGGAGGATGGTCTGAGCTTCATCGCCATGGAGTATATCGAAGGCCGCGACCTTGCTCGTGTGTTAGATGAAGATGGAAGGATTCCCCTGGAAAGAGCCATTAAAATTATTACTCAAATAGCAGAGGGCTTGGCTTTTGCCCACGATTTAGGAATTGTTCACCGGGACATCAAACCCGGCAATATTTTACTCCACTTTGGCGACAAAGTGAAGATTACCGATTTTGGCATTGCCCGTTTGCAGTCCTCCCAAGGGATGACCAAGACCGGCCTCCTCATTGGAACCCCTTCGTACTGCTCCCCCGAACAGGTGAAAGGAAAAAAAATTGACGGCAGATCGGATATTTTCAGCCTGGGGGTCATGTTTTATGAACTCATTACCGCGAAGCATCCCTTCAAGGGCGAGGAGTTAGCCGCCACCATTATGAATATAGTGGAAAAGGATCCCGTTCCCGTTTCACAAATCAACCCCCTGGTTCCGCATATCGTGGAGAAGATGATCAGCAAAATGTTGGCCAAAAATCCTGATGAGCGTTATCTCACCTGCCAGGATGTCATCCGTGATATCCGCAAATTTGACTCTGGAGCCAGAAACCAAATTGCTTTAGAGGCCCCTACGGAAATAGAAGCTCCTACTCAAATAAAGAAGCCCGAGAAAGGTGAATCCAGTATCGAGAGTGAACTTTATGATTTCGACAAGGATTCAACTCAAATCCCCCAGGATTTCCCCAAAAAATCCAGCAAGCCAGCTTATATTGCCCTACTGGTTATCCTGATGGCAACAGTGGTTTGGTTTCTGAAACCGGAATGGAAGGCTCCACAAAAATCTGAGAAAGAGGCGCAGATAGCCACTACCGATCCATCCAAAAAATTGGAACCGGTGAAATCGCCTGTTGCGGCAACGCCCGAAGCGCCAACAACGGCGATGGTTAAAATCGTTTCCTCCGTAGAAGGAGAAATCCTGGTGGATGGCAAGCCCATGGGCACGACGCCTCTTGATAATCTTGAATTGCCTTCCGGGGAGCATGTGGTGGAAGTGAGGGCCAAAGGAGCGCAACCCTGGACCCAAAAAGTTTCTCTGAAAGCAGGAGAAAATCTCCTTGTCTCCGCAAAGCCCGAACAGCTGAAGGCATCCCTGAAATTAACAACAATTCCGCGGAAAGCTAAAGTAAGCATTGACGGGAAGGATGTGGGCCACACGCCTATAGAAATTTCCGACTTAGCACCGGGGAGCCATGAGATAACCATCCGACGCAAAGGGTTTAGGGTTGTAAAAAAAGAGCTTCATTTGTCATCCGACAAACCAAATGATTTTAAAATTAAGCTGAAAGCTTTGACAGGGGCCTTAAAAGTAGACGCTCCGCCTGGCTCTACAGTGCATCTGGATGGCCAAAACTATGGGAATGCCCGTCTATTTCAAAAAATCATTCCCGGTACCCACAAATTAGTGGTTTCGCGAAAGGGCTTTGCTTCATATGCAAAATCCGTAAAGATCCAATCAGGTAAAACCACCCGAATTACCGCCCAGCTGGAACAGTTAAAAGGAATTCTGGAGCTGGTTAGTCCCCCGGGAACCAGCGTTTCCTTGAATGGAAAGCCCGTGGGGCAGGGATCATTCACCAAAGAACTTGTGCCCGGTGAATACAAGATAAAGGTGGAAATGGAAGGCCACTCTCCATTTGGAAAGACGGTGTTCATTCAGGGTGGGAAAAAAAAGAAGGTCCGGGCATTTTTTCAGGAACTGACTTATGGTTCTTTAAGAATCAGCGCCATACCTTGGGCTACTGTTTATCTGAATGGAGAAAAAACAGGAACCACTCCCCAGGTTATGGATGAAGTCTTGACGGGGAAGATCGTGGTGAAACTGGTCAACCCGAATTATCACCCCTATGAAAAGTCTGTCACCTTGAATAAAGGCCAGACTCTGAAAATTATCCACAAATTTACCCAGGCGGAATCGCTAAAATCAAGTGGGGGAAGAAGCTCTACTAAGTCTAAAGGAACTACCGGAGAGTTGAGCAATGTAGGTGTTCTGAAAGTCTTCTCCAAGCCATCCGGCAATGTATTTGTGGACGGCAAATTGGTTGGAAAAACTCCTGTGGATATACGTGGCCTGGAGCCGGGCCCGCATCATGTGGTGGTCAAACGCAAAGGAATGCCTGATTATAAACACCGTGTGGTTATTTCAGGTGGGGTTGTCCGGCTGGTGATAGAATAATGGTGACTGCTTGGGTTCAAGCTTCAAGGGTTCAGGGTTGAAAGTCTTGAGTTCTTTGATTCTTTTCCACTGAGATATCCATAGTCTTCAAAACAAACTCCGAAACCTTAAAGCACATTGGTGTCAACCTTTTTTAACCTTGAACCGTGAACCCTGGAACATTGAACCTGAGTACTTGCGAATAATAAAGGAGATTCAAATATGATCAAGAAATCGTTGTTCATCATAACGCCGCTCATAGCTTGCTTGCTAATCCTGGCGCCAATTGAAAAACTAAGCGCTAATGACGCCAAGAACCTTGCCTCTCAAGACTCCACGGAAGATTCCAGCAAGAAGCTGCTGTCCTTAGCGGAATCTTTGTACCACGAGGGCAGCTTCGACTTGGCCGCCCAGACTATTAAGATTGCCTTAAGCCAGTCCAAAACAAATCAAAATAAGGCGAAAGGACATCTCTTGCTTGGAATGGTTTATCTTGCGCAGAAACAAACGGTTGCCGCCAAAGAGGAGTTTAGGGAGTCGATACTTTTGGACCCTAATAAGAAGGTGACAACGGAAAATTATTCCCCGGAAGTAGTGAGCCTCTACAATGAGTTGAAGGCTGGCGCTCAAGGTTCCCTCTCCGTGCAAACCTCTCCGCCTGGCGCTGAAGTGTATATGGACGGCAAGCTGCTTGGGTTGACGCCGGTAGACTTGGGCCATATCCCCACAGGTGAACATACTATTAAAGTCGTCAAAAATAAATATGGTTCTGAGGAACGGAAGATCTTCGTCCACGGATCAGAGCGAAGTGAATTTTTTGTGGATCTAAATGCAATGGACAAATTTTCTCCGGAAATTGTCCATACCCCTGTGGAGGTTGCCCATCAAGGGAAAAACCTTCTGGTTAAGGCAAAGATCACGGACGATATCAGGGTTGGAGATGTTCGTTTGAACTTTCGACGGAACAACGCAAACCAACAATATGAAAGCGTGGCCATGATATTGAAAGGTAAAGACCTGTATCAAGGAGTGGTTCCGGGGGACAGACTGTTTTCAGGCGGGCTGGAATACTTCCTCACTGCCGTTGACGGTAAAGGAAACCAAGCGGTGAAAGGCCGGGCCGAGAGGCCCTTCCGGGTTCGTGTGGTTGAGCATGATGGCGAGCCCCCAAGAATTGTCCACACCCCGCTGGCCTCATGTTCGGATGCCACTGGTCTGTTGGTTAAAGCCAGGGTAACAGACAACAAAAGGCTGGCCTTTGCGAAGCTTTTTTTCAGACAGGTTGGAGATAAGCAGTACGCTCAAACAAAAATGGTCGATAAAAAAGGAAATTACAACTATACCGCCATGGTTCCCGAGTCCTTTATGAAAACGAACCAGCTAGATTACTACATCGAGGCGGTGGACAGGGCCGGTAATTTCCAATACGAGGGAAGCAAAGACAACCCTCACAGGGTAAATATTTTCAATGTTCTTCCTTACCGGGAGGGATATATTGTGGACCGAACCCAATTAAGTTATGGCGAATGGAGCAAGGATGTCACGGTCAACGTGGGAACCTTGAAAGGAGTAAGAAAAGGCCAGGTCTTTACCGTTTTTTACGCGAAAGACCAGGTTAAGGATCCTGAAACCGGTGTTGTTTTAGGGGTTAAGCAAACTCTTACTGGGAAAATCAAAATCACCGTGCCCGGGCCTTCCATATCCCAGGCCAGGGTCATCAAGGAGTATGATGAGGTGATGGTTCGGAAGCTCGACTCCATTCGCTTTCGACCGGGTCCTCCTGCGGGCATCCGCTCCTTTTCTGAAAACTTCCAGCAAACTACCGTTACCTGGAGCATGAGTCCGGAACCGGAGGTGAAGGGCTACCTCATTTACAAATCGGAACAACCGGAAGGTCCATTCATAAAATTAAAAAAAATAACGAACAGGGAAACCGTAGAAATGGTGGATAAAGGAACGAGGAAAAATCCGTTGGAACCTCATAAAAAATATTACTACAAAATGCAGGCATACAACGCCGAGAAGGAGTTATCGGAATTTTCGGGAATCAGTATGGCCACGGTTAAAGGCGGCCCAAAGCCTCCGACTTTTTTAACGGCATCCTCTAATGAGATCCGACAGGTAGCCCTCCAATGGCAAATTAGCGCCGACCACGAAACCAAGGGCTACAAGCTATTTCGTTCCGATTCCAAGACCGGGAAATATGTGGAAATAGCCAAGATCAGGGGCGGCGAGACCACAAACTATACCGACAAACCGGACGCAAGAAATAACCACGAACTGGAAGATAAAAAGATTTACTGGTACAGAATGGCTTCCTACAACAGGCAGGAGGTACACGGAGAATTGACTGCTCCCGCTTCGGCGGCTTCCCGCGAAAAGCCAAAACCGGTAGCTAACCTGCGTGTGGACTTGGCTTCCATACGGAGCGTGTCTCTTTCCTGGAACCTTCACCCCGATACCGATGTGGAAAGATACAGAATATACCGGCATATTAAGCCCGAGGGCAGATTCATTCTTATTAAGGAGATCAAGGATCGGTTCGAAACGCAGTACACGGATAAGGACAAAAGCGGTGACGAAATAACCGACGGAGCAACCTATTATTATCGTATTACCGCCGTTAATGTGGGCGGCTCAGAATCCGATTTTAGTCCGCCAGTGAATGCAACAACTATGGGAGCGCCCGCTCCTCCCACTAACCTGAAGTCCATTTCCGGCCTGGTGAAGCAGGTGAAAATATCGTGGACTCCTTCCAAGGACAAAAATGTGGAGGGTTACTATGTTTATCGGGGAAAAACGGCTAACTCCCTTGCCAGGTTAACTAAAATCCGGGACCCCGAAGTCCATGAGTATTTGGACGAAGGTTCCTTTGGCAGCTACCTCAACGACGGAACAGTTTACTTTTTTGTTGTGAAATCTTTTAATGAAGTGGATGTGGAAAGTCCCATCCTTGAAATTGTAAAAGCGGAGACGAAGCGACTACCAATTGCTCCTCAAGGTTTGGCGGGAGCACAAAAACAGCCGGCCATGACCAAGCTTCGCTGGAACCCCAACCCCGAACCCGACATTGCCCACTATAAGGTGTTTCGCTCCACGGAACCGGATGGAAGATTCAAAACCCTGGCATCGCAAAAAGAAACCATTTATGTGGATACCGAGTTAAAAAACGGGGCTACCTATTTCTATCGTGTCCAGGCAATCGATAAGGATGATCTGGAAGGTTTTGAGTCAAAACCCATAAAAGTCACCACGAAACCAATTCCCTCCACCCCAAAAGGAGTATATGGAACCGCCGGTGCCGGATCCATAACGCTGAAGTGGGAACCCAACCCGGAGCCGGATATCAGCCATTACGAAATACGCCCTTATGGTTTTTTCAGCCAGGGAAAAATCGGGGAAACCCCAAAGACTACTTTTCGGATCACGGGATTATCGTCGGACAAGCAATACAGCTACACCATTTTGGCTGTGGATAAAGACGGATTGGAGAGCGAACCCTCCACCACAGTGAAGGTACGGACTTTTGAAGAGGAGTAACTTATAAAGAGTAAGCAGTAGAGTAAGGAAACAAATCAATGACAACAAGTTTTTAGGAGCTTGGGAATGTAGCTGTTCTCAATAACCTTGGCATTACAACCACCTTTTTTCGGGGGAATTTGACTAAATAGCCCTGCTGGTTTTAAAATAGATAGTTTCTTCAGCCATAATGTTTTCCTTAACCTCGTTCAAATTTACCGGGAACTACTCCGGCATGTGTATACATTTATAAGGAAGTAAATTGTATAAAACCATCCTGGTTCCGCTAGACAATTCAGAGTATTCCAATCAAAGCATCGACATGGCTACGAAAATCGCGGCCGAGAGCGGCGCAAAAGTGATAGGAAATCACGTTTATGCCGCACGCCTTCATGACTCGCGATTTCGGCAGATGGAAAGTGGTCTCCCTGAAAGATATCTTCAAGAGGAAGAGCTGGAAAAGCAGAGGGATGTCCACGACGACTTGATTACCAAGGGCCTCCAGACCATCACCGATTCCTATTTAGATGTTTTTGAGGAAAAGTGTAAAGAGGCCAAGATATCCTTTGAGAAAAGCTCCCGCGAAGGGAAAAACTTCAAAGAAATAGTCAAAGATTCAGAGGAAAAGGAAGCCGACCTTGTCATCATGGGAGCTTTGGGCGTGGGCGCCATCCCGGAAAGCGTCATCGGTAGCGTCTGCGAACGGGTAGCCAGGAGGATCAAAAAAGACCTCTTCGTGGTAAAAAATACCGCTCCCATGAATGGAGGCGGGATTGTGGTGGCAGTGGATGGGAGCCCCCAATCTTTTGGAGGGTTAAAGACCGGAATTCACCTTTCCCGTCTTTTTTCCAAAAAATTGACAGTTATTTCCGCTTTTGATCCTTTTTTTCATTACGTTGCTTTCAACAATATCGCCAAGGTGCTTTCCGAGGAATCTGCCAAGGTGTTCAAGTTTGAGGAGCAGGAAAAACTCCATGAAGAGATCATCGACAGCGGCCTGGCGAAAATTTACCAGGCCCATCTGGATGTTTCCAAGGTCATTGCAGAAAAAGAAAACGCGGAAATAGAGACCAAACTCCTCTCCGGTAAGGCCTTTGAAAAGATTTTGCAATTTGCCAAGGAAGAAAAGCCATGGCTGATGATCCTGGGCCGGATTGGTGTTCATAGCGATCCCGATATGGACCTGGGAAGCAATACGGAAAATGTTCTTCGTTCTGCAAAATGTCATATCCTCATCTCCTCCAGAGAGTTTTGCCCCAACATTGAAGATACGGGCGAAATCAATATGGCCTGGACCAAGGAAGCGGAAAAGAGGATGGAAAAGATACCGCCCTTTGCCAAAGGGATGGCCCGAATGGCCATCTTGAGGTTTGCCAAGGAACAGGAGCATTCCGTGATTAGTTCAGATGTCATCGACCGGGCCATTAGCACTCTCCTCCCCGAAAAGGCCAGACAGGCCATGGGGATAGACGCAATGGAAGGTTCCAAAAAAGAAGGGGATTCCGGTAAAGAGCAAGAGGGAAAGCCGGGAACCCTCTCTCAAGAAAGTTTTGACGGCCACGTACTCAACTGGACCCCCGAGGCGCTGAAAGAGATGGAAAGAATTCCCGAAGGCTTTATGAGGGACCACGCCAAGCTCCGACTGGAAAAGCAGGTGAGAACCAAAAAACTGGACACCATCACCCAAGAGATTGTTGCCGAGTTTATTGAGGGGAAAAAGATGATGCCGTAAAGAAAAACACCCCGCCCTTCCCTCCCCCCTCCTTCGACCATTCCTTCCTTTGGAATTTAAGTCCTATCAAAAGATATTTAAAATTTGAAAAACAGAACCGCGAATGGACGCGAATTTTCGCGAATAAATGCAAAAATATTTTTGGTTCTTTCTTCATTCGCGAAAATTC
>JAJDAS010000014.1 GCA_029261755.1 Nitrospinia bacterium | reverse complement strand
GCTCCGTGAGGAGCGGTCCTATCCCGATAGCTTTAAATCCCCTTTGACTTTTTTTAGTTCTTCTAATATCTGGCTATACATTTTTTCTACTAAATTTATTTCTGGAATTTCATCATAAACATTTTTCTTTCTAGTCTGCTTAATAACGACATTCTTAAAATATACTAATGCAAAAACCCTATAGAAAGGATCATAAAAAGAATACTTACCAGAAGCCTCATCGAATTTTATTAGCTCACTTCGCTCCTCTTTTCGTAATTTATCAAGACAAAAAGACAGATTACTTGAAGGATATTTTTTGTCCTCTTTTTTTATCTGTTGAAAAATTTCTTGTTTAGTAGCGCCATCCTGTTGAAAAAAAGATAAAGCTTTAACTACTATTTTATAGTTATCAAATTTAGTCTGTTTTTCCAGCTTTAATGCCTTATCAAAAATCTCTTTCAAGGAATCCGACGATTCATCGATATACGTCTTTAATGCTTTTTCGAAGGAGTCATGAATTACTTCAATTTCTTTCTCAACAGTTTCATTTATATTTAATGATATACAAATATTTAAAGCTAGGTTATGACATACTGCCGCAATACCATTGGAATAGTGTATTATCAAATTTTTTATTTCATCAGGAAATTTGATATTCAGTAAAGTTTCACCTTTAACTAGAATCTCTTTTAATTCGACCTTATCCATTAATGGAACCATGATTTCTGAAACTCTATTATTCATCTCACGATCATATTTAACAACCAAACGAGCTGTATTAACCGCACCAATTGCTATGATTTTCAATGTTCTATAGTCATCTGCCATATCCATGAAGACTTTCATGATTTGAGATAACAGTGTTCTATATTCTTCATCAACTTTGTGAAAATCTTCGATAACCCAACAAGCTTTAGTTTCTCCTATGAATTTTGCCAAAGCTTGTGGTGTTAGTTGAGGTGGCAATACTCTTTTCTTTACCGAGGTTTCTTTTTCCGAAAAAGATGAGTTTATTTTGGTTTTTATTCCTAAATATTCATTTTTAATCTCAGCACTAACATTAATAGAAGTTTCACTTTTGATTTCTTCAGTATAAAAAGGATTAAGTTGATCAAAAGCGTCTAAAATTATTTGCTCAAATGTGATTCCTTGCATACATCTTGTCGTGATATGAAATTCGTAAAGTTGGTGCAATTTATTTACGAGCAGAGTCGTTTTTCCTGACCCTGAATGTCCGTAAACAATTAACTGTTTTCCTGGAGTTCTTAAGGAGTTTACTAGTTTGTCATTGATTTTATCTCTCTCCACAAAAGTAAGTCTAGCAGGTTTTGTTGGAGTGAAAATTTCATGAAGCTCTTTTTTATTACTCATTTAATCTCCTCTTGATAACTTGTTACTATACCGATTCGGCATAATAACGGTATATTGGTATTATGCGGAAAAATTTCCGTATATTAACTACTATATTTTTCATCTATCCTCATAGAAGGCCATCCAAAGGGCTCTTCAGATTGCAGAAATCCTTGTTCATGACATGTGTGTATACTAAAACCAATTTGATTTTTGGTTTTAAAAATCAAATTTTGGTTGCAGTTAATGCTTAGCAATTAGTTTGGCCAATTTTTAAATACCGAAAACCAATTGCGGTAGAGTGTAAATCTCTGTGGTGGTGAGCCCTTTTTTTACAGAAAGGGCAAGGTGGAAGGAATATCTCTGATATTGGCTGTCCACTGGGTTTGAGCATTATCAAAGCTGCCTATCCGTAAAGATCAAGCAGCCAGGAAACTATCATACGCTTCATTAAATTATCATGGCATTAAGAGTAACTTTGACCCCTTTTTTTGCAAAAAGAAACTTGAAATGCAAAGCGTCATTGAAAGGAAGTATTTCTTGACTAGTTTCCGGCTTCAATGATTTCTTTTCGGTTTCTTGGGTCAGCAGCACTTCCCCCCGCACTCTGAACAGCCTTCCAAACATACCATGCCCTTAATTTAGACATTCCATCTGCCCGGCAAATCTTCCATAATTCATAATCCGCTTCGTCTTTGCAATGCGGGCCTAAATGTTTCTCTCTTATCAACTGGTATAAAGCATCGTGAACCAAGGAACCTTTCATAAAATTCAGTGTGTCAATAGTTGGCCCACTCGGCCCATCCCATGCATAGCCCTTTTTGATGGTTAGCAATCCCGAGTTGTCAAGGCTGATAAAATCCGACGTTATTCCCTCTTCCGTTGTAGGCTTGGAGCTAACTTGAATGTTAAATGTTTCAGCAAGTTGATATTTGTAGCCCTTTTTGTATTTTATCGGCATCGTATTAAGTTCCTCCTCGTGGTATAAATATGAAATAAATTGGCGCTTTCCTGAATAAACCAAAAAAAAGATTATTCAGAAATATTAAATAGAATCATTTAATTTTAAAATATTTTCAAATTCTGTCTCG
This sequence comes from Nitrospinia bacterium, assembly GCA_029261755.1. GTDB lineage: Bacteria > Nitrospinota > Nitrospinia > JACRGO01 > JACRGO01 > JACRGO01. The sequence continues at coordinate 515 of JAJDAS010000014.1, read as the reverse complement.
GAGGAAGCATTGATAATTTCATCAATTCTTTCACTTGGAATTGGGGGCTTGTCATTAAAGAGTTTTGAACCACCAAGTTGAATTTCATGAGGGTTTCCTGAGCGAAGATTTATTTTGTATTGAATGGTTTTAATTTCAACATTGTGATCTTTAACTATATTAAGAATTTCTTGAATCACAGTAAACGGAACGGACTTTCCTGCAAAAATTGCGTTTGTTTGAGATTTATTTCCTAAGGGTGAACGTTTGTTAACTACACGAAAACCCTCTTTGCTAAATTTAGATTCTAATTCTTCTATTTCCAGACCTATATCCCGTTTTTCCCATACCACAATATCAAAAATGGAAAGAATAATTATGGTGATTTTACTTCCCTTATCTCCCATTATTTCCAAATTCTTTCCAAATTCTTTAATATTTGGTAAATCGAAATTTTCGGAGTAGGATGATGAAAAAAATCGAGAAACAATTCCACTTTCGGTAAATAAGTTAATTCGTTTTGGAGAAGATTTCTG
>JAJDAS010000013.1 GCA_029261755.1 Nitrospinia bacterium | reverse complement strand
TTAAAGTGGACATTGGTTGGCCTTGGGTTTTTCCAATACTCCAGCACTCCACCACTCCAGTAATCCCTCTATCGAATGGGATAACAGTTTTCTTGTACTCGGTAGCCATGCCCCGTAAACGGAATACAATGTTCCTAACTTGACAACAAGAAGATTTTCGGTAATATTAGAAATGTTTATTTTTTTCCGTATTAACCCTATCATCCCGAACTACTATATCTTTGAAAAATTATGGGACACCCACACACATCTGAAGCAAATATCAGGATAAACCCTTTTTGGCTGGACGAGGTCAAAAAATTTGCGGTGGTAAAGTTCGAGTTGAACAAAAATAATAGGGATCTTTATTTTTGGACCCTGGATATGCAACACCTGGATGCGGATTTGGGAGACGTGGTGGATAACGATGAAGTCAAGGAGGAGAAGCTGGGAAATCTTGACAAAGATATGGTCATCAGTAGTGAAATTCTTGTGAGAATTGTGGGAGTTGACTACAACTACCAAGGCACCAGAAAGAAATACACCGGGGGGGCCTTATTTTACCAATTCATCAATAAAAAATGGCAAATGGTAGCCAGGCTAAATACCATCAAGTATGCCCAAGTTCCCGATAAACCTCATCGTCGTTTTAGACTTGGGAAACCCATTGACCAAATAGGACAGTTTGATGAGGTGATAGGTGAACTTCCTTGGGACAAACCTTCCAGTGACTTTAAGCCAGGCTTGATGATGTATCATGATGAAAAACAAAGACCTTATAGAGAATACGCCGGTATTTTAGGGTCCATTATGCTGTACTCCGAAAAAAGAATCATCGAAAATGAAGCCATTCGGTATCCTGTTACCCACTTAAAAAGTCTTATGGATATTTCTTTTGACTTGCTGCGCGCTAACGAAGACGGTATGAATATTTCAGCGCTTTATCTTCCTAAATAAGCCAAGTTTTTTCCACTTTCCTTATCATCAATGTCTTGCCAATTTACCAGATAGTTCATGACCTATTCCATGGAGGGAACCTGAAATGAGCGAACAAGATCAAGCAGTATCTGTATCTTCTTTTATGCATGAAGAAAAAAAAATCCCTCCATCGGCTGATTTCTCGGCTGAGGCACATGTGAAATCTCATGAACAATATCTGGAGATGTACAATAAATCCATCCAAGACTCAGACAACTTCTGGCTGGATCAGGCCAAAATGCTGGATTGGTTCAAAAATCCCACCGTTGCATGCAACTACAGGTGGGACACCAGCGCGAGAGTTGTAGAACATACTTGGTTTGAGGATGGAGAGCTGAACGTCTCCTATAATTGCCTCGATCGCCACCTGAATGACGGCCGCCGGAACAAAAAGGCCATTGTATGGCAGGGTGAGCCGGAAGAGGAGGCAAGATCTATTACTTACGAAGAATTGCACGGAGAGGTGTGCAAGTTCGCCAATGTGTTGAAGTCCAAGGGGTTGTCAAAAGGGGACCGTGTTTGCATTTATATGCCCATGGTTCCCGAACTGGCCATCGCCCTCTTGGCATGCGCACGACTTGGTGTCATTCATTCCGTTGTCTTTGGAGGGTTCAGTGCAGAAGCCATCAGGGACCGCGTAAATGATTCGGAATGCAAACTCCTGGTGACAGCAAACTGTTCTTTGCGGGCTGGAAAAAGAATACCGTTAAAAGGTATTTCCGATAAGGCCCTGGAAAATACTCCGTCCATAGAAAAAGTAATCGTGATCAAGCGGACCGAAGACCCTTGTGAAATGAGGTCCGGCCGCGATTCCTGGTATCACGAGGAAATGGAAGGAGCAAGCAGTGATTGTCCGGCGGAACCCATGAAGGCTGAGGATCCGCTATTCATCCTCTACACCTCCGGTTCCACGGGCAAGCCAAAGGGGGTTGTTCACACCTCTGCCGGTTATCTTCTCCATTGCGCCTTGTCCCATAAAGTAATTTTTGATGTCCATGAAGAGGATATCTTCTGGTGCACCGCAGACATAGGATGGGTCACGGGGCATAGTTATATCGTCTACGGCCCATTAGCAAACGGCGCCACCTCCTTGATGTTCGAGGGCGTTCCAACCTACCCCGATGCCGGACGTTTCTGGCAGATCGTGGAAAAATACAAGGTTTCCATATTTTATACCGCTCCCACGGCAATCCGGGCTCTGAACCGTTTGGGGAAGGAATGGCCGGAAAAGTATGATCTTTCATCCCTTCGTGTGCTGGGATCGGTTGGGGAACCAATCAATCCAGAAGCCTGGATGTGGTACCACGAAAACATTGGAAAAGAAAGGTGTCCTATTGTGGATACCTGGTGGCAGACTGAAACAGGAGGTGTTTTGATAACTCCTCTTCCCGGCGCCCATACCCTGAAGCCGGGAAGCGCCTCCAGGCCCTTCTTTGGCGTGGACCCCATTCTCCTTCGTGAGGATGGCTCCGAATGTGATAAGAACGAGGGAGGCAAGCTCTGCATCTCCAAACCCTGGCCTGGAATTATGAGAACCATGTGGGGAGACCACGAGCGTTTCATCGATACCTATTTCAGTATGTTCAAAGACACATACTTTTCCGGTGATGCTTGCAGAATTGATGAAGACGGCGACTACTGGCTCATGGGACGGATCGACGACGTGGTGAATGTATCCGGCCACAGGATAGGAACGGCAGAGGTGGAAAGCGCTCTGGTGAGCCATTCCAAGGTAGCCGAGGCGGCGGTGACGCCGATGCCTCACGATATTAAAGGGCAGGGACTTTATGCCTTCGTCACCCTAAACGAGGGGGTTCCTGAGAGTGATGAGTTAAAAAAGGAACTTATCGGCCATGTAAGGAACGAAATAGGCCCCATTGCCTCCCCGGATAAAATACAATTTGCCGTCGCCCTCCCAAAGACCCGGTCTGGAAAAATCATGCGGCGAATACTGCGCAAGATCGCGGAAAACCAGGTGGACCAACTGGGAGATACCACCACATTGGCTGATCCCTCGGTGGTGGAAACGCTGGTAAAAGAGCGGCAAAGTTGAAATGCCTTTAAATTCAAAGACAAGGAGCCACGAATTTCACTGATTACGCGAATAAAATTTTATTATTAGTGTAATTCGTGGTTAAGAAAGCTTTTGTTCTAACGAGCCAGAATGATGGAGGAAAAAAGTGGAGATCAAGCTGAAAGATGAAAGTCTGGAAGGTATTTCAACATTAAAGCTTGAGGAAAAGGCGGCCATCAGAGAATTTGCAGAGCTTTTGAAAGAGAAGTTCGGCCCGATGGTGAAAGAAGTTGTT
>JAJDAS010000012.1 GCA_029261755.1 Nitrospinia bacterium | reverse complement strand
CCGAACTGCTCCACCATTCAAATGGTAGTAGCCTTAAAGCCGATCCATGACCGCTCCAAAATCAAGCGTGTAGTGGTTTCCACCTACCAGGCCGTCTCCGGATCCGGGAAAAAGGCCATGGAAGAGTTGGCAGCTCAAAGCCACGCCGTCCTGAATTCGGAAGATCCTCAATGCCAGGTCTATCCGCATCCCATCGCCTTCAACTGTCTGCCCCACATCGATGTCTTCCAAGAAAACGGTTACTCCAAGGAAGAGTTGAAGATGGTGAACGAAACCAAAAAAATCATGGGAGACCCCTCTATCGCGGTAACGGCCACAACGGTAAGGGTACCCGTTTTCTCAGCGCATTCCGAATCCGTAAACATCGAAACCGAGGAGAAAATCACCGCTCGGGAGGCCAGGTCCATTCTCTCCAACGCCCCTGGCGTAGCCGTGGTGGACGATCCTTCCAACAATACCTATCCCATGGCCATAACGGCTGCCGGAAAGGATGAGGTCTTCGTGGGCCGCATCCGGGAAGACATATCCAATAAAAATGGTTTAGAACTCTGGGTGGTTTCCGATAATATAAGAAAGGGCGCTGCTCTGAACGCCGTCCAAATTGCGGAAATGCTGATATGAACCAAAAAATCAAAAAATTTCTCTCCAAAAAAAGCAATCTCGCCTTTATCCAAGGGCACCCTGGACTCTTTCCGGCGGAGGAAGCCTCGGAAACCTGGGATATGATGCTCAGATATTTAAAGGCATGGGAAGCCGAGGGTCGCTTATTGGATGAGATCATTACCTTCCCGGAGTTTGTTTATTTCCTTGACACCATACTCCTTTTTGCCCACAAGGATGAATTAAAGGCTCTTCACACGCTATTTAAAAACCATTCACGGGAGTCCGACTCCACGGACTGGACTCTCATCAACTCACTCCTCGAAAAATATCAGGCCAGGATAGATGAAAATCCGTCGCCCTTGCCTGAAGGCGTTAAAGTAGACAGAAATCTTCTGGCGCTCCATTCCGAGAAAGTCGCCTCCAGGCTGAAAAGCTTGAAAGAAGCCAGGGCCAAGGGAAAAGAGGGCCTAAAAAAGCTTCAAAATATAGGCAAGTCCTTTGCAAACAAGAAGCTCTCGAAGGCTAAGGTCGAAAAACACAAGAAAAAATTCGCTCTTTTAGGCGAGAAGGTACTGAAAACATGCAAGATGATCTGTAACAGGACAAAAGAGAAGATTTGCGTTGATGAAATCAGCTCGGTTTGTATCGAAGTGGGAAACCTCCTGATGATTGAAATGATTCAGACGCAACAAGATCTACCCGAGCTGGACCGTGTGATCAAAAAAATCCCGGAAGGGGCCAGCCATATGAAATCTCTCCGGGAAAATATCAAAGAGATTTTTTTAAAAATGGCCCATGAAGAAGAGCGGTTCCAAAAACTCAGGGGACAGATTGAGGGAAAAAAAGAAGTTTACGGACAATATATTGCAAAGTTGGAACAGTTCAAAAATCAAATTGCGGAAAGAAAAAAGGAGCTTCGCAGGATCGACGGAAAGCTCGCAAATATCTCAGGTCATCCGAACACTCTTCCGCTATGTAAGGAACTTATCTATAAAACAAGGGAAGCTCTTTCCTCTAACCAAAGCAACCTGAGAAGTTTAGCGGTAGAGTATGAACCCATCAAGGAAGAACAGAAAATCCAACTGGAAAGCTACGAAAAGTTTTTAGAAAAAAGATTGGACCTGCAGGATAGCCAGTCCTCCTCACTCAACCACTTAGAAAAAATCATCGCAGGGCAACGTTCCAAAGTCCACTCCGCACACCTGGAAAGCATTAAAACTCTCCTGTCTCTGACTACAAACAAACTGGCCCTGGACCGCTTTATTGTCAAAAGTCCTAAGCTGGCCGGAGGGTTATCCTTGGGAATGGATTCCGTAAAAAAAATGATGGTTTATCTGAAGTCCATGGAGAAATCTTTCTTACAGTGGGAAGGTTTCCAAAGAAAAGCCCGGGAAAAAACGGCCACCTTTGATCCTGTAAAAAAAGAAACTTTACTGGAAGCCTTACGGAACGATTTCAGAAAATGTTCCTCTCTACATCCCTTGAAGGAAGAGATTACGATCCTCTTCAAAAGGAGTTACGAGCAGGAGAAGAAAGCCAACGAATATGAATTGGACAGTATTTCCAGGATCATTTCCGATGACTCGCCTGTAATAATGGCCTCCACCGCTGAAGCGCGTAAGGAGTCTCCTCTCCGCGCTATTCTATGGCAAGTAAAGGGCAAGAGGAGCCGTGGAATGATGAAACTCATGAAATGGCATAAGAGAGGAAAGCGTTGGTGGGACAAAGATCGAAAGATGGAATATTCCGAAAGCAGGTCGGCTTTATATCTCAAGCGAGCTTTCCCGGTTCTGCTTGCCATGGGCGCCTTTGTATATTTCACTCAAAATCCAGCTTTCAAAGTCGATGCCAGGATCGTGGACCAGTTGAACTATAAAAACAGCTTGGAGCAGTCAATAGAAGAGGATTTTCCTATTGATGCAATGGACTGGAATAAGGAGATTGAGACCGCTGTCTATAGCGGTGTAAAAATGGAGGCCTCTTCAGACTTCCTTCAAGCCGAGAAAGAACGCTGGAAAATATTTTTTCCCATCTTTGAAAACCGTTCCGACCTTTGGGACCATGAAAACCGGCCTATTCTCCTGAACAAAAGCGGCCATATTCCGAACTGGCAGGAACTGGAAAATTTTGTATTGTTGGAGAAAATTGGAGAACGGTTGGACTCCCAATATGGGGTATTCTTCACCAGGATGTACCTGGATTTCGTAGAGTTGGAAATACCCCATAAGAAGGCTGCCAAATTAATTATAGCCAACGAAAATATTGATATGGATTTACCCCATGGGGGGGTGGAGGTGCGTTATAGAGGACAAAACAGGCCCATCCTGTCCCTGGAAAAAATGAGTTTCGATGAATTCGTAAATACCATGACGCCTTTCATCGTCGATAAATACACGGCATTCGCAAAAAATCTTCGTCACAAAATCCCGGAAAACCTGCCGTCTTACGCCAGAATGTTGGCTGAAGACATCTATTTCAGCGCCAATGCTTTCGGCATCCCGGTCACTACCATGATTTCCATCGCCCACCAGGAAACCTACTTCATGAATATTCGTGGAGACAGGGGAAAGTCGGTGGGACCTTTCCAGATATATGACCCAACCAGACGTCTAACCGCCAAGCAGATGAAGGAAGCAGGCTTGAAGATCCCCAAAAACCTGGAACACCTGGAAAATCAGATTACTTTATGCGTCTACATGGCGGCCTTCCATATCAAGACCCTAATCAAACGTTATGCCTCTTATACAAAGAATCCAAAGAATGGAGAAGTGAAAAGGGTTACTGTGGATCTGGACAAATGCCTTAAGAGTTACAACGGCGCCAGTAGTTACCCGTTTAAGGTGTTAAAGAAAAGGCTTACCCTGCGACGCTATCTTAGGGAGCAGAAGAAGGCTGCGAGAGTATAGGAGTACTGGAGTCATGGAGTACTGGAATGGTGAAACAATAGAATAATGGTTTTTTCCAACACTCCAACACTCCATGATTCCAACACTCCAGCAATGTAACGGGGTTCCCCCTTCCTTTCCGCCTCTGTTCCAATTTACCCATGGGTTTTGAATCCAGGTTATCAGAAGTTAAAACCGCCACCATCGAACGCTTCACGGCATCCTGGCTGAGCAACTACCAGGCAAACCGCCAGATGGTCCAGGGAGCCATGGGAATTCCCAAGCTCAAGGACCAGTTCAAGGATGTCCCCTGCATCGTAGTGGGCGCGGGGCCTTCCCTGGAAAAAAACCTGAAGTACCTCCGTTGGGCCATGGGCAAGTGCATTCTCATCGCCTGCGATGCATCGCTGTCCGTCCTGTTGTCCGAGGGGATCAAGCCTAATTTCGTAACCGTCCTGGACCCCCAAGCCAGGATCATCAAGTTCTTTCTGGGGATCGATACCTATAATTTCAGGCTGGTGGCGCCCACCATCATCCACCCCAAAATTCTGAGCTTCTGGAAAGGAAACGTTCTTTTCTACAATAAATTCGCGCCGGATATCCCGCTTCTGACCCAGATACTGGAAGACGCCAAACATGTGGGGGTGCTCACACCGGGTGGAAACGTTCTAACCATCACCTTTGACCTGGCCTTCCAACTGGGAGGTAGCCCCATCATATTTGTGGGGCAGGACCTTTCCTTCCCCAAGGGCAAGGGGCATACCTCCGGCACCATCTACGACGGCTGCCAGGGTGACGCCCAGGGCACCATCCTTAGCCGCCACCAGGAAAATATTGTCATGGAAAAAAATATTTTTGGTCAGGAG
>JAJDAS010000011.1 GCA_029261755.1 Nitrospinia bacterium | reverse complement strand
GTGTCATTATTTGAGAAAATCCCTATTTATCAAGCCCTTTCTCAAAATAATATACCTAAAAAAGAAACCCCGTCTTCTAAGCAGTTGTTTTTATTCAATTAACGTTGGGACGGAATTGACATATTGATTAAATTTACACTCAACAAAATCATCATTGCTTCTTTTTGATTCATCAATTATTTCATTATTTATCAAATAATTTTTCACAGAATCTTTATTGCTTTCCCAAATCCATTCTCTTAGATGGTAGGCAAACATAGCGCAAGCAACAGCATGCCTCGAAGAGTTATAATTTTTTTCTGTTAAAAAATCTTTTAATTGTTGATCCAGAAAATAATTAAAATAACCTTTTGAATTTTTTACTTCAAATGTAGTTGTCATTATTCATTCCTAACAATATTATTCCTTTGCAATCTCGCATAATCATCCCTGCAAAAGTACCCAGTATATTTGAAAATAATTGCAGGAGTATGATGCGCTATTTAGAAAAATATTGTAACTACTCAGGTTATTAGGTTCATGGTTCACAATTAAAGGACCAAGACTTGAGGGAAGGAGCGAGATTGGCTGCCTTATGTTCTTCGTGAAACCTTCAAACATTTATTTTTCAACCTCAAAAGGTAGCCATCCTCCTTAATACAATTCTCACGGATTATAACAATTGTGCATTATCCGATTCAAATTGTGGCTTTTGAATACATGCAGTCAGGAGTGGTGGAGCACTGGAGTAATGGAGTGTTGGAGTACTGGAATACTGGAATGAGAGTTCCAAACATCCGGTTTTGTTATTTCCACCCTTCCAACATTCCGGTTTTGTCCTTTTCCATCACTCCATCATTCCATCATGAAATATACCGGATCAACTGGTTGGCTTCGCTTACTTCTCTTTTTCTGTGTCTTTGAATTTTCCACTAAGGACCGCACCAAGGATGACCAGACCTGCAGGAATGCATCCGAGATCGAGGATGGCTGGAACCCATGCCCATTGATTGGTTCCAGAGATCGGGCAAGCGATCACCGCCAGAACGCTGGCGAGACCTCCGAAAAAAAGAACAAGAGATGTGTGGGTTCTATGGATTCCTGCATTGATGAGGTCGATCAAATTGGTGACTGTGACACCAAGCCAGAACAGGGCAAGAATAGCACCAATCACCCAACGCACAATGATGATGAAAGTCATTTCATCACCCATGGAGCTAACGTCAGAGGGCATTCAAATGTTTTTCAAACAACTAAATTCATACAAATTGTATTGCCAGAGCGTTTAATAATATCATGGAGTTTCGCGTAAACGGCATTTTTTAAACAAAAAAACCATTTTAACCGCGAATGGTCGCGAATGTACGCTAATAAAACCATAGAGCCAATAGAGACAAGACATATTGTTGTTTTTTTGTTGGTGTTTCTTTAGTTTGGTTAAAAGCGACCAATATTCGCCCTAAGAAGAGTAAGGTTAAGGCTTGAATTCGCGCAAATTCGCGTTCATTCGCGGTAAAAAATCTTTTATCTTTTTCTTGGTTTTTATTTTAATTGTAAGAGACAAAAATGAAAGCATTATTAGTCTATCCTGAACATCCGGATGCTGTTTATAGTTATAAAGAAGCTTCGGCTTTTTTTGGCACTACATCAGCAGTACCACCTGTTGGCTTATTAACGGTAGCTTCCATGTTGCCTACAGAGTGGGAAAAAGTTGTTGTGGATATGAATATAAAAGAATTGAAAGATGAGGATATACAATGGGCGGATTATGTTTTTATAAGCGGGTTAACAGTACTCCAAAGAGATTCATCAAAAAGATTAATTCACAGATGCAAAACAATTGGCGTCAAAACTGTTATTGGAGGGCCTCTTTTCACGACAGAGTATGAGAATTTCAAAGAAGCCGACCATTTAGTGTTAAATGAAGCTGAAATTACACTACCTTTATTTCTTGATGATTTAGAAAAAGGAAGCACAAAACAGATTTATTTTGCCAAAGAGAGAGCAGACATCAATACAACGCCGAAACCTCTTTGGGAATTGATAGACACGCGGCATTATTTGCATATGAGCATACAGTATTCACGGGGATGCCCTTTTGATTGTGAGTTCTGTGATATTACGGCGGTATTTGGACGTAAGCCACGCACAAAAAGTAAGGAACAGATTATTTCGGAACTGGACGCGCTTTATGAACTTGGGTGGAGAGGGTTAGTCTTTTTTGTCGATGATAATTTTATCGGAAATACGGCGAAACTTAAAAACGAGATTTTGCCGGCTATCATCAAATGGAGGGAAGACAGGCAATATCCTTTTAGGTTTCTTACACAAGCTACGATTAATCTTGCTGATGATGAGAAACTAATGAATTTAATGGCAAAGGCAGGATTTCACAATGTGTTTATTGGTATAGAAACACCAAGTATTGAAAGTTTGAAAGGATGCGGAAAGCAACAAAATTTGGATCGTGACGTAGTTGCTGCAGTAAAAACAATTCACAGCCGGGGTATCATGGTTTTCGGTACTTTTGTTTTAGGATTTGATCAAGACCCCCCTTCGGTCTTTAATGCCATGATTCAATTGATACAAGAAAGTGGCATTATCGTTGCCCAAATAGCGATATTGACCCCTCTTAGGGGTACAAAATTGTATGACAGATTAAAGGCGGAAGGTAGGCTTATCAAGGAAGATCCGGTGATACTTTCCATGGATACGGACCCGACTGCAAACTATATAACAAAAATGGAAAAGGCAAAGCTATTGGAGGGATATTGCGAAGTGGTTAATACAGTTTACTCTCCAAAAGTGTTTTATGACCGTATCAAAATATTTCTAAAAGATTATAAACCGCTTATTGAAGATTCAAAGATTGATTACATTGAAGTGTTGATTATTTTTATCAAAACAGTCTTTTTTATTGGCATACTTGGGAAAGAAAGATTTTATTATTGGAAAAGTTTATTGTGGTGCTTATTTAATAATCCAAAAAATGTTTCAGCAATTGTTTTCTTTTCGATATTGGGATTGAACTGGAGAAAAACATACTCGAAAATGACTAAAAAGATTTTGAGCAAGAAAGGGTAAGATAAGGCGTACCGTAAGCATTCACCAGCTTTTCCGCACGTTTTTAAAGGTTTTCGTTTACCAGTACCGGTGGAGTACTGGAGTTGCGGAGTAATGGGGGCAAGATTTTCGTTTTGCAATGGAATCGAATCATTTGCCGTGGCATGCTACATGTTAAGCTGGACGGTCCGATGGTCTGTCGTTTAACCAAAACTCCGGCACTCCACCACTCCAATACTCCCTTACTGCTATTCAGAAACTCCAGCATCATCCTTTTCTTCCGGTGGATACCCCTGTTTGCTGATAAATGGCTGAGCCAACAGCCAATGCAGCTTAAGAAATTTTAATTCGCGAAAGTATTCCAACCCTATAGTCATTTCCTTATGGCCTTTTTGGGGTTGAGCTACGTAAGTGCCACCAATCCAGTCCCACCAGGGAAGGAAGAACCCGTAATTACTGTCCGTTTCGGCGCGGGTCGCGGAATGGTGGACCCGATGCATGTCCGGAGTGATGATAAACAGGCGGAGGATTTTATCTACTTTTTCGGGAATGTTTACATTTCCGTGGTTAAACATTGCGATGACATTTAGAGAAATTTCAGATATTAATACCGCAACGGCAGGGGGACCCAAGGCAGCAATAAATACCATTTTTACCATTATGGAGAAAATAACTTCAATGGGATGAAAGCGTAAACCCGTGGAGACGTCATACTCGAGGTCCGCATGGTGCATCCGGTGAAGGCGCCAAATAAGCGGCACGGTATGCCCCAACACGTGCTGTAGATAAATGGCCATATCAAAGAATAAAAGAGAGAGAATGATTTTGGCTCCATATGAAAAATCGAAGTAATTTAAAAATCCCCATCCCTGTTTTTGACAAAAAACTGCCATTCCCACCGTAAAAAAAGGAAACAGAAAACGGATTGAAAGAGTACTCATGATAACAATCCCGAAATTGGCGGCCCAGCGAATATTTCTCGGGATAGTTTGCGTCCGTCTGGGGTTTTTCATTTCCCAAATGGCTACGGCAATAAAAACTCCGAAAAAGAAAAAGGTCCGTACCGCAGTCTCATGATCTACTAAAATGTTTTGCATAATATTCTATTTAAAAGGTTAGGGCCACAAAGACACGAAGGCACAAAAAAAACAAAAAGAATCTCAAGAACTTCCAGGCCACGCCATTGTCTCCCAAAAGCGTTTCAAAGTAAACATTAACGACAACTGGAGTGATGGAGAGGGAAAGCATGGAGTAATGGAGTGGTGGAGTAGTGGAGTGATGAAAAAGAACAAAACCGGAATGGTGGAAGAGTGGAAGGATGGAAATAACAAAACCGGATGCTTGGAACTCTCATTCCATTACTCCAATACTCCAGTACTCCGGTTTTCCCTTACTCCATCACTCCGTTCTTATTTCCACTTCCACTTATCTTTATAAGCGCAATAGATAAGTTTGAAGGACTCTACATCCAGTATCTTCAATAAAGGATGCAGGTAGCCTTTCAGCTTTTCCGTGTATTGGATAGCCATGCCAACGCTTTCTACCTGGGATAATCCCTCCTTGTACTCATGCATGGTAATCTGCGTAAGGCTGTCCTCCGGCAATGGTTTAATGGTGATGCCCAGCTCTTCCGCCCTTTTGACAAGTGGACCGTTTTCCACCACACCCATGGGATATATTTGCCAATAGAGAGTAATATATTTCCGCATTTTTTTGATAAAGCGATAGGTCTGTTTCGCATCTTTTTTTGTTTCCCCCGGTATCCCGAGGAGGCTATAAATATGGATGGCAATGCCGCTTTTTTTGAAATTTTTTAAAATCTTTTTGGCGTCCTTTAAATCCACTCCTTTATTAATCGTGTCATTGATCCGCTGGGAGCCCGATTCCAATCCCGCCTGTCCTCCTATGAAACCTCCCCGCACTAGTTTTTGACAGAACTCCTCGGACAAGAACTCCTTTTCCAACCTGATGAAAGCGGAGAAGCGGAATTTTAAGTCTGAATTGATGCTGTGCTCAGCCAAATGCATCAGCCTGTCCGGATGCACGGCGGAGTCCGTTAAACCGAAAAAAGAGGGTTTGTACTTAGCATTCAACTTGTCGATATCATCCAGGACAAGCTCGATTTTACGTTCACATTTATTCTTATCCACCTTGGCGTTGATATCGCTAAGCCCTGTTTTAGGATAGTAACAGAACATGCATTTTCCCCAATAGCACCCGTAGGAGGTTTCCAGGGGAATGACGCTCCCGGGGCGAATGAAGGGGTACTCGGGACAACAGGTGTCATTCAGGTCCAGCTCGAAGGTCTTCTCACTGCTTTTAATGGATCCATTCTCCTTATAAACGAGGTTTGGAACCTTGGAAAGGCTTTTTTTGTTTTCAAGGGTTGAAATAAGCTCATCAAAGGCGTACTCGCCCGCCCCCATGACGAGGCTGTCAAAATAGTCCCAGAGGGAAGGGTTTTTCCTGATTTTGAAGGCCGTTTCGGTCAAGGTCGCTCCGCCCAGGCAGATGTGGGTTCCCGGACTTTTTTCTTTTAACATTTTCGCTAGGGTAAACGCGGGCAGAAAGTCCGAAGTATGGGTTATGGAGATTCCCACCAACTCCGGCTGTTCTTTTTCAAACTTCGGGATGATCTCCCTGGCATAGTAAGGGATCATGAAATTGTATTTATCATCACGCACGGCGCGATGAATATCCTCCACGCAGGGTTTGTACATGGTTCCGTGAAAACCCAGGCCTAAATCCAAATTAAGCGGGAAATAAGCCGTGTCGATCAAGGCCTTGCCGCACAGGAGGATCTTGTAGTTGGAAATGAAGGTTTCCGGAGGAAGGGTCATGAAGTGGTCGTAAAGCGAACGGCGCGCCTCTTCCACATCGGCGAGGATCTTGTCTTTATTCACCAATATGGCAAAGTAAAGGTTGTCGGTTTTTATTTGCGTTCCGGCGATTTTGCACAAGTATTTTTCGAGGAACTTGGAATGATCCATGAACGGGGCGGCCTTTGTCTTTGCCAACAAGCCCCGCGCGCCCAATTGGCGCATGGCCCCGCCGGAGCTGTTCAGCAACATGGAACCGATATTTTCCCGCAGGGAGCGGCTCATTGAGGCGGAAACAATGAAGCGGAATATGCGGTCATAGGCCAGTTCCAAAGATTCCGTGGAGAGAAGGTCAAAAAACGCTTTCTGATTCAGATCCACAAAGGAAACATCATGCCCCTTTTGTTTGACATAGGTATAAAGACGCGCCCCTCCCTGTAAAGGAGAGAAAAAATTGGAAGGGGCCGTGCATAGCCAGGTTTTCATAAAGGTCTTTGGTTAAAGTTCCAAAATTCGTAACTACTCAGCCACTAAGGTACAAAGACAAAAAAAAACAAAAAGAATAAAAGCTTTTTAACCACTAATCTTCACTAATTTTTAAAAGATTTTATTAGTGTGAATTAGTGGTTCCCATGCTTTTGAATTTTGCATTAAATTCCTTTTTATTTAAATTACAAACTTCCCTTTATTCGCAGCGTTATGTTCTTGCATAATCATAAAAATATTCATGGAATGCAACATAATGGTTTTGTTTAGCTTATTGTCCCTGTAGCTGATTTGAGGATATTTCATCCGTTCCAGACCCGGATAGACCTCCTGTTCCAAATTCATTTTACTGATCTTGTAATAATCTTGAAAAGATAAAGCGGGAATGTTCATACCCAAATCTTCATAAGCCGATAGCATGGGCGCACCTGGCTGGGCGTGAAGTCGGCTGAATTCCAGGGTGCTGAAGGCCGGGAAATTCTCAATTATATTTTTAAGCCACTCTTCGCCGACGCCTATTTCATCAGGTTCCATAAAAGGCATTCCAAGGATACAGGTAAAACCCGCGTATACATTGCCGAATTTTTCACAATTTCTAAGAATTTGAAAGAGTTGTTCATCGGTGGGTTGTTTTTTTACCAGGCCTTTTTCTTGCAATGTTAGCCGCTGGCGTTCAGAGAGACTGGATATATCGATCAACAATTGAGCTTCTTTAAATGTTAAGGATATTAGCTCAATTAATTCATCCGTAGGCCAAACCCAGGAATAAAAAGTTCCTGACTTCTTTTTAAGGTCAATTCCCGAAAAAGATTGCTCATAGATATTATAAGGATCAGCGCCCACTATCTCAAAATCGAACATTAGTGTGTCGGTATATTTAATGGACTCCAAAATATCTTTACGCACGGATTTTATGGATCGGTAAAAAGGCTGCTCCCTGTTGAAAGTATCCATTTGCACCTGGCGGCTTCCCCCGCAATAAAAACAGTTTTGGTTACAGCCCTTCCCTGTATTAATATATAGAAAAGGGAAGGAAGAAAGCTCGTCCTTCTCAACAATTTCATCAAGGTCGGAAATAAATATTTCCTCGGAATTCTGCTGATTATGAACATAGCTAAAAGCTGTTTCTCTAATCTGGTTCTCCTCCTTATACACAAGGTTGGGAATTTCTTCTTTCCCCTGGCATAGCATTAACATCGGCTGCTCTCCATCTCCACGAATTATATAATCAACATTTTCATTATGGATAATTTCATTCTGGAAATAGGACGCTGTATTGCCGCCCACAACCACCTTAGTCGAAGGAGAATAGCTTTTAACCACTTCACAAATCTTCAGGCCGCGCGCGATGTGTTGAAACCATTTCATGCTTACCCCAACTAACGTGGGTTGTAATTCCTTCAAAAGCCGGAGCAAATTTGCTTTAAAAGCGTCATCAGACATGTGGTTGTTGTGTATTTGGCAAAAGGCTTCAATACCGTTGCGTTTTAAATAAGAGGTCAAATACAGCAGCCCAATTGTCGCCATTCCGGGCGTAGCCCCAACCAGTAAAACTTTTTTATGGTAGTTGTTTTTCATTCTGGCAGCCTTAAGGATATCTGTTCACGAGGGGAAGTGTGGCGTAATGGAGTAAGGGAAAACCGGAGTACTGGAATACTGGAGTGTTGGAGTAATGGAGTACTGGAATGAGAGTTCCAACCATCCGGTTTTGTCATTTCCATCCTTCCACTCTTCCAACATTCCGGTTTTGTCCTTTCCCATCAATCCGCCTTTTGCCTTCCACCCTTCCATTATTCCAACATTCCGCTTTTGCTCTTTCCCACCACTCCACCACTCCAGTACTCCATCACTCCGCTTTTGTTTCCGCCCTTCCATCTTTTATGGCCGCATCGGAATAACCACTTTCCTCCACTTCGCGCTTTGCCTTTTTCATAATTCTCCATAACCTCCATCCCAATGCCGCAGTTTTTGCCTGTATGGTTATGGTCTCCCAGGTTCTTCGCGGATAAAAATTCCACCACGGTTCAATGGGCAATCCCGGACGCCTGTTTTTCCTATGCTTCCGACGAAGTAGACCGCTTTGCAACGGATGAATCTTTTCATACTTTACCAGACTGAAAAACCCGTGAAAACTGGTAAAAATGTCCCATGCCTGCATACCCGATGCCTCGGCCCTTTTGAACAGGGTTTCGGCGTGTTCTGGCGCGTAAAACATTTCCCAAGCCCTCCTGTAGAGTTTCAAAAGTTCATGGCGGGTCATGTTCGGATGGTCCAGGGTGGTATGCTCGCTGTCGTATCGGTTTAAATCCGTTTCCAATGAAGCTCCCGACTCCACCAGCAGCCTGTGGTCCTCCGATCCGGGGAGCGGCACCAAAATAAAAAAGTACAGGATGTCTATGGCCAGATTTTGTTTAATGAACCGGATGTCCTCTTCCACCCGCTTCACAGTGTCATGAGGAAAGCCAATAATGAATGTGGCGTAGGAAAGAATTCCGGCCCGTTTCCAGGCCAGGACCATTTCCTTCAAGTCCTCCACCTTGTTCTGTCCCTTAGAGGCGTCCTTCAGGTTGTCTTCGCGCACGGATTCCATTCCAATGAAGACCCGTGTGCAACCCGCGCGTTTCGCCTTTTCCACGAATCGTGGGATACGAGCGGCTTGGGTATCCACCTGTATAAAAAATTCTATCTTGATCCCTTCTTTTTCCCGAAGGCTGATAAAGGCGTCCAGAAAAGCCTCCCACTTTGCATTCCTGGCAAAGTTGTCGTCGCTGATCAGATAGTTGAAGCCTCCCAGGGTAGCGCAACGACGAATATAGTCCGTCACTTTTCCCACGGACCTGCAACGGGACTTCCGACCTTGCACGTTGATGATGGCGCAAAAGCTGCACTGGAAGGGGCAACCCCGGCCCAGGTCCAGGGCCACCACGGAATGACATGTCCGACGAATGGCGGATAGGGAGATATGGGGAAGTGGAGCCGTCTCCAGTTCCGGGGGCGCCCCCAAAACATTGTATAACGGTTTGAGACGACCCTCGAAGGCGTCTTTCAGGATGGTTCCGGCATGGCCTTCCAGTTCACCGGCGAAAATGGATACGTCCAGATTCCGCGCCGCTTCCAGCCCAGGAGCCCAATCCGGGGCCATGGCCACGCATCCGGAAACGTGAAATCCGCCTATGATTACCGGTATCCCGGCCTCCCTAAAAGGACGCGCCAGGTCAATGGACCGGGGAAACTCGCTGGACTGAACCCCTACCAGCATCACGATCCCTCCCGGTGATTTCGTGGTGGACTGGATGATTTTTTCTACGGGTATCACGCTGCTGTATTCATCATAATGCTCTATAATGATATCCACACCCGGACCGAGAATTTTTCCACCTATGGCCTCTTCCACAATACCTCGAACACATAATAGGCTGTTAGCCGGCATATGGGTCTTTAGCCACTGGAGGACATATCCGTCATCATCGTAATGGGAAGGTTTGATTAAAACAACGCGATAAGTAGAGTTTTGATTTAAGGCCATCACTACAATTTTATAGAGGGAGTAATGGAGTATGGGAAAACCGGAGTAATGGAATATTGGAATGTTGGAACAATGGAATACTGGAACATTTCCATTACTCCGCCCTTTGCCTTCCATCCTTCCGCTTTTGCTCTTTCCATCACTCCACTACTCCACCACTCCATTGCTCCATGGGGTCTGAATAGTTACCTTTCATCTTATTTGATCACGACATGGGATGTAAATATAGCTTAGAAATTATTAGGTATACGTTCACGGGCTTGTCCGTACGCTTTAAAGGTGTCCGTTTACAAGTACCTGTGGAGTAATGGAGTAGTGGAGTAATGTGACCAGGATTTCCGTTTACCAATATAATGGAATCATTTGCCTTGGCATGCGCCATGTTAGACCGGACGCTCGTTGGTCTTGGGCTTTTCCAATACTCCATCACTCCATTACTCCATCTATCTCCAGAGAATTTCCATGATCCATGAGGAATAGAAGTTGTAGAGTTTGTTTACTTACTTTTTATTGAAACATTCGGTTGAAAACTCTATCATTACTTACACCATAGTTCTGAAAATTCGTCTCTCACAATTTGATCAGGACGGTTATACCAAAACCAATTTGGTTTTAGGT
>JAJDAS010000010.1 GCA_029261755.1 Nitrospinia bacterium | reverse complement strand
GATGTGGTGGGTGGAAAGGCGGAAAAAAAGGTCTTGCCGGAACTTTCCGGCATTCATCATTTGCGTCAGATCGCGATTGGTGGCGGCGATGATGTTCACTGCCATCTCTGTAGGAACATCCGAACCCAGGGGATAGTAAAGTCTCTCCTGTAACAAACGAAGTAGTTTCACTTGGGAAGCCTGAGCCAGATCACCGATTTCATCCAGGAAAAGGGTGCTCCCGGCGGCATGGGCAATGAGCCCTTTACGGTCCGTTTCCGCCCCTGTGAAGGCCCCTTTTTTGTGGCCAAATAAGGCGTCCGAAAAGGCGCCATCATCCAGCCCTGCCAGGTTCACCGCAATCATATCTCCTGACCGGGCGCTGAGGCGATGCAAAGCCTGGGCAATCAATTCTTTTCCCACACCCGTTTCGCCTGTGATCAACACCGGTTCTCCAGTGGCCGAAACCGCCTCCATATATCGAAAAATGGAGTGCATTTTGGGGCTGTTGGTCACGATGGAGGTAAATATATCGGGATGCTGTATTTCCTCGCCGAGAAGGCTCCGGCTTAGCGCTCCAACTTCACGCCGAAGCGACTCTGCTTCCAAGGCCTCTTTCATGCTCTGACGCAAAGAGAGGTGAGTCCTCACCCTGGCCTTGACGATGGCCGGGGAAAAGGGTTTGGTGATGTAGTCCACCGCTCCCAACTCCAGACCACGGGCTTCGTCATCTTCCTCCCTTAACGCAGTAAGGAATATTACCGGCATGTTACGAGTGCGCAGGTCGGCCTTCAGTTTGCCCAGGACCTGAACACCATCCATCCCGGGCATGATGATGTCCAACAGAATCAAATCCGGTGGTGCTTCGGACAAGGCCGCTTTCAGCGCCTGTTCTCCATTCAGGGCAACACTGATGTGATATTCCTCTTTTAGCATGTCGCCGAGGACATTGATCTGGAGGCGCTCGTCGTCAACTATTAGTATTCTTCGTTTTTCTTCTTGCATAGCTATTTCCATTTAAACTCAAAAGAAAAATTCAAAAACTTTTTTTAGCCAAAGAAGCACACAGAATTTCACAGGAGAAAACCAAAAGAATAAAGAAATAATTTTCCTTGGTTTTAATCTTTTCCCTGCGCCTCTGCGTCCCTGCGCGATAAGATGTTTTGTTTTTGATTTTTCTGTGTGTTTCAGTGTTATTCTGTGGTCAATATGCCTTTCCGTATTTCATCCAAAACCTCTTCCGCTTCTTCAAAGCGAAAGGCCGTCACATGATCTTCCAGGGCCGAAAAAAGTTCTGGGCAATGGTTTCCAAGGGCCTTTTTGATTCCCGGTAATGGGTCCGCCACCTGAAAGCTGCGCTCTTTTAACAGCTTGAAAAACTCCTCCATTAGTGGTTCCAGGGTCTTCGTATCCAAGGTGCCTTGTCCCGAGGTTTCCTCCATGCGGTTTATTTCACTTTCCAATGCCGACAATCCTTCCATGACCACAGTAAAGGCATGGTGAAAAGTCCTGAACAGATTAGCTGTTTCTTCTCCGGCTCTCAAGGCTGATTCCAATGAGCCAGCGCTTTCAAATAGTTCTTTAGCGCCGAGGGTTCCTGCCGCTCCTTTCAGGGTATGGGCCAATTCCATTGCCGGAGTCGTTGCGCCGCTAGCCAGAGCCTGCTTAACTTTTTCGCCGTCATCCCTGTGGTCCTGGTAAAACTCCACCAAAAGTTTGTGGAACAGTTTACGGTTCTCCCGCACTTTTCGTAAGCCCACCTCGATATCGATGCCGGGAATCGACGCCGGGAGCAGTGGTTTATCATCACGAGCCGACTCAACCTTAGCGAATTCCTTGATAGTCTTCCCCCCCGGCTTTAGCCATTTTCCAATGGTCCTGTATAAAATATCGGGATCAAAGGGCTTGGGCATATGGTCGTTCATCCCAGCCTCCAGACATTTTTCCCGGTCGCCGGACATGGCGTAAGCGGTCATGGCAATGATAGGGATTGTTGACTGTTGATTGATGATTGTTTTTTTTGCGATATCGACAATTCTCTTTCATTCATCAATCGACAATCGTCAATCGACAATCGCCTGATCTCTCGCGTTGCGGCGTACCCATCCATCTCCGGCATTTGCAGATCCATCAAGATAAGGTCAAATACATTTTCCTTCACCTGATGTACGGCTTCCTTACCATTCTTGGCTGTGGTTATTTCGAAACCTTCTTTCTTCAATAGCTCTGTGGCCACCTGCCGATTGATGGCGTTATCTTCTACGAGAAGGATTTTGGCTCCTTTCTCGTGGGTAAAGGCTTCTCGCTCACCGCCATCGACTACATCCATGACCTGTTTTTTAACCATGGTCTTTCCAAATACATTGGTTATGGCGTCAAAAAGCGCGGACTGGTTCACCGGTTTTACCAGGAAACCGTCCAACTGCAAGTCTTCCGCTTGGCGCCTCACCCCATCCTTGTCAAAGGCGGTGACCATGATCACCGTGGGTGGGTGCGGTATTTGCGTGTTTTGCTTAATGAGTCTGGACGCCTCGATACCGTTCATTTCGGGCATCTTCCAGTCCATCAGAACAAGATGGTACGGAGCGTCTTTTAGTGCATTTTCCAGTAGATGAATCCCCTCCTTAGCGGAGGCCGCTGTAGTAACATGCAATGAAAAGGACTCCAGGTGAGACGTCAGGATATTTCGCGAGATGCCGCTGTCATCCACCACCAAGACCCGCATTCCTTTGATATCTACTGGAGGCAGAAAGCATTTTTCCTTCTCCTCTTTTTGCCGGTGGAAGTTTGCGGTAAAAATAAAAGAGCTCCCCTTCCCCGGCTCACTTTCCACATGAATGGAGCCTCCCATCATTTTCACCAGACGCTTACAAATAGATAACCCCAGCCCTGTTCCTCCATATTTCCGGGTTGTGGAAGTATCCGCTTGGGTAAAGGATTTGAACAAAGTGTTGATCTTCTCCGACGACAGGCCAATGCCGGTATCCATAATGGTAAATTTTAGTTGTATGGTATCGCCCTCTTTTGACTCCTCCGACAACTCCGTTTTGATAACGATTTCCCCCTTCTCTGTAAATTTAACCGCATTATTCGCCAAGTTGAGGAGAATCTGGCCTAACCTGAGAGAATCACCCACCAGGCAAAGGGGAACATCTCCGGAGGTGGCGAAATGAATTTCCAATCCCTTTTCCTCGGCCTTCATACAAATGAGTGTGGAAAGATTGTTTAGTACATCCTCCAGGTTAAAATCCACTTCCTCCAGATCCAGCTTCCCCGCCTCGATTTTGGAAAAGTCCAGGATGTCGTTGATGATCCCCAGGAGGGAATGGGCCGAGGACTTTACCTTGCCCAGATAGTCCTGCTGCTTCACCGTGAGTTCCGTTTGCAGGGTAAGATGGGTCATGCCCACAATAGCGTTCATGGGGGTCCTGATTTCATGGCTCATCATGGAAAGGAAATCGGATTTGCTTTGATTGGCGGCAATGGCCTGGTCCTTGGCCTCGGCCAGTTCCGTAGTGCGTTCCGCCACTTTATGTTCTAGCTCTCGCCGGGAGCATTCCAGGGTGTCGCGAGCATTTTGTTCCGCCGCATCCTTTGCGCTTTGCAAAATATTGATCCTGTCCGCAAGAGCCAGCGACAAAAGAAGGGTTTCCGCCAGGAAACAAAACCTTGGAAGAAAATCCGTCACAAAATTGAATGGAATCATCCCCGTCCATCTCATCCAGGCGATTAAGAAGGCAAAGGCCCATACAAGCCATGCTACCGTGTAAAATCTTGCTTCCTTTCTGCCTTTGCGCCACAACCAAAACCCTAAAAAGGGAAAGGACATAGTAACCAGGGTACTGATAAGACAAGTCCAAACAGCTATTTTTCTTAAATCAACAAAAACGCAAACAATGCAAACAACCCATAAAAAAACAAAGCTGCGCAAGATTTTATCTATTGAAGGAAGCGAGGATTTGATATCAAGAAAGGTCCTCGTAAACAGGGTCGCGAAAGTAAAATTGAGCAGCATGGGTATTGAAAGCATGTTCTCCGGATTCATTGAGCCGGGCCAAAAATATCTACTGCCAAGCCCTGTAATGGTAAGTAAACAAGTAATAGAAGAGCCTACAAACAACACATACCAGAAATAATCCAGGGAACGGAAGGAGAGCGCCAGGAACAGGTTATAAATCAAAGCAACAAAAGCGCCTCCAAGAATTATGGCGTTGAGAAATAATACCAACTTATGGTTTTCTTCAAACAAGGCGGGCGACCAGATACGGAGCTGGGTCTTGAAAAGTCCAACGGACTCAAAGGAAAATTTGATATATGCACGGCCAGTCTCTCCTGCTGGTGTGCTGATTGGAAAAAGGACCCTTGTGCTTGGTATGGGATGCTCATTCATGGGTAAATGATCACCCAGCTTATAAATAACAGGAGGCCCCTTTGACGGGTAATAATAGAGTTCGACATAGTCGAATTGAGTATGGGGCACTTGGATCAACCAGGAGGCATCCTCATTTGTTCGGTTAACGGCCTCTAAGCGAACCCACCATGCCGACGACGAAACGCTTTTATTGCTTTTTTCAGATCCGGGAGAAGAAAAGCGGGAGGTCCACGG
>JAJDAS010000009.1 GCA_029261755.1 Nitrospinia bacterium | reverse complement strand
TTTGTTCAATATACTGAATTTTCTGAATTCCAGGAAAAAGCTTTCAAACTACTAGGATTGTTCTCATGTAATGGAAATTGAAATATGCCTAAATCCCTTAAATATCAATAGGTTACCTTTAAATCCAAATAGGAACTTCCGATTAGTTGTGCCCGAATGAATGAGGAGCTTGGTGTAGGAATCATTTCCGCCAAACCCGTCTTTTGTATAATAAATCTTCCCTACATTGGTTTCTGCGGGTGGGTCAACACTTTGTTTATCCAAACCCGCAAATGCTCCACTAGTTCCTCCGCCACCAGCGCTTATTCCTGTTAACTGTGAACCGTCTCCAACAAAACTTGTTGCGGCAATCGTGCCGGTAGCGGTGACGTCTGTTGCGTTTACGTCTGTTGAGGTAACTGTGCCGGTAGCTGTGACGTCCGTTGCTGTCACGGTGCCGGAAACATTCAAGGGAGTAGTGATCCCAACGCCAGCGCCGTTGTCGTTAATTGAACTATCCACCAATTTACCAGTATTGCTCCACTTGGGGACTTTGTTGTTGGTGAGGGTCCCAACTTTTGGGTCCGATTCACCGGTAATTCCGACATTATCTATTCCATCGGAAAAATCTGTGGGTATTCCTGTGATCCCGCTCCAGGGTGCTGTCAAGGCGCTGCTGGCCGCTCCTCCCATGGAGGCTGAGCCTGCGTAAGGAAAGTTTACTTCACCTTGGGTAATCCATCCATCATCCGCAATGGTATCCGGGGTATCATCATAAGTCCCGGTTGCTTCCGTTGCCAAGTCCACGCAAGGAGCAGCGGCGCAATTTACGTTACTGGCATTTGCCGAATGGATGCTGTAAGGGACGCTCGTTAACTGTTTCCGTGTTGTGATACCGGTTACTTGGTCTTTTCCCAAAATGTCCCAAGTTACTGTGACTGAATCATAAACCTCAACCTGCAACCACCTTGTTTCACCCACCGCGCCGGTGAAAACATTGGCCAGGCCGGATGCGGTTGTGCTTCCCAGTAATACATTGAAAATGCCGTTGGTGATGTTCACCTGGACTGTGGTGGCATCCCAAATTTCCGTCCAGACAAGTTGATTTGAGGAGGTGGCAGCATCGGTTTCACTATCATAAATGGAAAACTTCATGTCATAAGGTCCATCAGCCACCGGTACATTGGTAAGTTCTGTCAACTTTCCCTGAAAATTAATGACCATAGGAGCCTCGGTCCAGCCCTTTCCTGGAAAGCACAAGAAAGCTAAAAGTAATCCCAAAACTAATCTTTTTAACATTTATCGTTCTCCTTTATAAAGTTTTATGCTGTCAGGCCGCGATGGCCTTATTAAGAGCCCTTTGGAAGAACTTCAGTGCGGTGTTGTAAGCTGCGGCATCCAACTCCGCCAAGCCATTGCCATAAAAAACCCTGGCCTTGATAATACGGCGATTGGCTTCTCCGCCAACAGCTATCAGTGCTTTTTTGTCAATTTCCGCCTTTACCGTCAGTTCCGCCGCCCGGGCCATCATCTCCTGGTAAACCAGAGTATCAGCCACTCCAGAAGCAATTAGGTTATTAATGGCTTGCTTGGTTTTCTTTAGGGCTTTTTTAAGAGCATTGAGATCTTGAGGATCGCTGGTAAAGTACAAGTCGTAGGCAGTCGAGGCAGCCGCTACACGCTTTATGGCTTTTCTTATTTTTCTGGCCTCGGGGGTTCTGGGAGCCAGGTTAGCGAGAATATCATTAAGCCCTTGAGTGGTATTGGCAAGCGCCTGGTCCATGGCCATGGTAGACTGGGTCCCGTAAATAAACCCCGCTCCCGCTTGAAAGCCGGTCCCCGAGGAAGACCCAATAGCGGTGGGTTGGCCCACGGAATCCAGGAGTTGAAAGGTGGTACCTGTTTGAGAAGAACCTGCGGAGTCCACTTCATGAGGGGAGAGGACAAAGATTTGTCCTCTCATTTCAGCGAAGGAAGAAGGAGGGAAGCAAAAAACAGCTACAAGAATGGAAAAAATTGCTCGATGGTATAACATCTTTTTTCACCTCCTTTCAATAGGATAATGTTTGGTCACCCCTACTTTTGAGAGTAAAAAACATGATGTGTTTTTAGGGGAAGTGCCTATCTTCACTTTACAAAGCAATTCAACGTCAGGAAATGAGTTCACCCATTAGAAGGCAGGTTCTCATATCCCGTCAAATGACAAAATGGATTTCATTCCCTTTCACAGAATGTTTCTCATCCAGTGCGCATGTAAATATATATGAAAAAAGGAACAAAAGCAATGCAAAACAGGCAAAGCAAAAGCAGTTCCAAAAAGAGAAGAAAAGGGTGGCGAGCAAAAAAAGCCTTAATATTCTTATGTTTATGATTTGAAGCCGAAAAGGTATGGAAAGAAAAAAAGAAAAAAATGAAGGGCTGAAATTGTACTGTCTGCTTTTAGGGAAATGGCGTAACTATATGAAATTAAAGTGAAATATTTGAAGCTGGCATATCATTGAGGTCTTGAGAGAATGAAACATTTGGCAAAGACGAACTCAATTGAAATCAACTCCAAAACACATTTAGCAGAAGACTCGGAGAACACAGAGAAAGGCTAAAAATAAAAGGCATAAAATAAGAAACCTCTATAATTATTTCTCTTTATATATGTTGTGTTTGAACTTTATGATTTAGCTTGCGCATGTGAAACAATTTGTCATTTGCCCAGAAACGACCTCAGCTTTGGACCCCTGATAAATAAAAGTCAAATGTCAACAGGTTGTCCGAGAATAGCTGGCGGCGCTATTTTCGATCAAACACCCGTGCCCCATCATCCAAACAATTATATAAGAAGATATTGATAAATATCATATTCTAATGGCATAATGTTTATCAATGAAACCCACAAGCCC
>JAJDAS010000008.1 GCA_029261755.1 Nitrospinia bacterium | reverse complement strand
GGGCTTGTGGGTTTCATTGATAAACATTATGCCATTAGAATATGATATTTATCAATATCTTCTTATATAATTGTTTGGATGATGGGGCACGGGTGTTTGATCGAAAATAGCGCCGCCAGCTATTCTCGGACAACCTGTTGATTTTTGAATTTGAAAGGCTTTGGGCAAAATCAAAACACATATGGGAGCGGGGGGCAGATCTCGTCAGTCAGCAAAGTTTTTGAGCAGCAAGGCTTGAAAAGGGGCATTCCCAATTGACGGCATGTTGCTTTATAAAGGCATCGTCTTTACTGGCCCCCTTGCTAATTCTACTATGTTACTTTAGCCGGGCGGTTTTTGCCGCTTTCGTTTCTCTTGGACACGAGCCGCGCTTTCCATTGCCGCTTTACGTTTGTCATGACTCTTTTTCACTTGGCGAATAATTTCATCTGTTGTTATATCACGCCGAGGAAGAAACTTTGCTAATAGCTTTTCTATGTCCCCGCAAGATAAAAGTGGGTATTCCTCTTTATTTTCTATCCTTTCCTTTAGCATAAAAAACATGGCCATCTTTACAAGTGCCATATGGTGGCGCCAACCAATCCAGCCTCGCATTTGATAGTCAGCCATCCCACATTCGCTCTTCCCATCTTCAAAGCTTCTCTCTATCCAAAACCTCTGACCTTGCATATAAGCAAGACGCTTCGGCTTGGTGCCTTTCGGAGCATTGGAAAGGGAATATTTATAATCCGATTGCGTAGCAGGGTTGCGCCGAATAACCAAATGCCAACGGCGAACCTCCGGTGTATCTTTCACCCACAACCAGACCTGAACCGCTAAAAACTCATAAGTCAGTTTACCTTTGGTAGAGTCTCTCAGCGTTACCTTACGCCAGGACTTGTTGGGCTGCGTGACCGCCCACTTGTCCACGCGAATCCCCTTCGTGTCAATTTACTAGCGCGTGGGTTTCCTGCCACGGCCTTGTGAGCGAGGAAGGCATGGCTCAGACTTTTCATTATAAATCAATTGGTCCGAATGAATGTCCACCATAAAGGTTTCATTCATCCGTTCGAGTTCCATGCAGAACGATAAACCCTTTCCATATCCAGCGTCCGCTACTACCCAGCCATACCGCAACCCCAATTCCCAAGCATGGGCCGCCATCTCCAGCGCTAATTGATCCTTGGTTTTGAATACGATCTGATCCTCAGGCACTTTTGCCTCAAGGCAACGCTTGGGGTCATTAGTCCACTCTTCAGGCAAATAAAGACGACTATCAATAGGAACAACATGGTTGCGATTACATAAAGCGGAGAAAACACCCACTTGACCGTTATCTACTTTCCCCAAACGGCCAAGCCATTGACGAGCAGCACCAACGGACTTCTTACCTTTCTTGGTAAAACTGCTTTCGTCTATTAAAAGGCCCGCCTCTTCGGAACTTCCAATTAGCTCATCGGCATTTTGGGCTACACGGTCTTTAACCGCTTGGGAATCCCAAGTGGAATCAGATATGAATTGTTGGACGGCTTGATGATTAGACTCAGGAACGACTTCACACATTCGTTCCATATTCTTGTGGGGACCGGCCTGCATTAGGCTGTGTAAGTAATGGTGGGCTTTGTCGGTTACGTCTCGGCTGCATTTTGCGGGCGAGGCGCCCGCGTTCCCGGCAAATGCAAAAGAGGTAAAAAAGGAAATCAACAAAATAATCGATAAGGCCAAACCCGAGAATCTTGGGCAAATTCTAAAAAACCATTAACCAAATGGGTTAGAGCCTTCTAAAAACCCAAGGCAATTTAACCACTAATTCCCACTAATAAGTACTAATGAAATCTTTTAAAATTAGTGGAGATAAGTGTCCATTAGTGGTTATAAAGTTTTTTTGCTTTTCTCTTGCGTCTTAGTGCCTTAGTGGCTCATAAAGTCTCAAAGATTTTTGGTTAGCCCTTTTCCTCGTACAAAGCTGAGAACAGCTCTTGCCTACATCCTCTTCTCCCTCATCCTGAAAAATTTCATGATGGGTTCGATGTAAGATTGGTCTGTGAAGATCTCGATTTTGTCCATGGACATGGAACGAAACAACTTTTCCCTCTCCTTCGCTTCCCGCTGGTAAAGAGCCGCGAACCCCTTTCTGGTGTTGGAGTCGAAGGTGTCAACCAGGATGGGTTCCCCGGTTTCGGCGTCCTGCAACTCCACGAAACCCACGGCGGGTAGCTCCATCTCCCTGGGGTCGGTAATGGTGATGGCGATGAGGTCGTGCCGCCTCTTGAACATACGCACCGCCCTTTCGTAGCCCTTGGCGATGAAGTCGGATATGAGAAAGGTCACCGTCTTACGATTACTCACCTTGGAAAGGAATTCCAGAGGGGCACTGAGGTCCGTTCCCCTTTTTTCACCGATTTTCGGTTCGTGAGAGAGGATGGTTTTGATAACCCGCCAGATGTGAGAGCGCCCTTTCTTGGGTGGGATGTACTCTTCGATGGTGTCGGAAAAGACGATGAGTCCTACTTTGTCGTTATTCTTGATGGCGGAGTATGCCAGGATGGAGGCGATCTCCGCAGAGACTTCGTTTTTGAGTTTTCCCACCGATCCGAATTCCCCGGAGGAACTTACATCCACCATGAAAACCACCGTGAGTTCGCGTTCTTCCTTGAAGGTTTTTACGTAAGGGGCGTTCATCCTGGCGGTGACGTTCCAATCGATGGTGCGGATATCATCACCAGACTGATACTCCCTCACCTCCTCAAACTCCATTCCTAACCCGCGGAAGGCGCTCTCGTACTCCCCGGCAATGATGTCGTTTACCAGATAATTGGTCCGTATCTGAATGCCCTTGATCTTTTTGAAAAGCTCCTGGGAAATCATGGCACTTCTATTTTGTCGAAGATTTTTTTAATAACGTGATCGGTGGTCAACTCCTCTGATTCCGCTTCGTAACTCAGGATGATTCTGTGGCGAAGAACGTCAAAACCGATGGTCTTGATGTCCTGCGGGGTAACGTATCCGCGTCCTTTCAGGAAGGCATGGGCTCTTGCTGCGCGATTGAGGTAGATGCTTGCCCTAGGCGAGGCGCCGAACTGGATCAGGTTCTCCAACTCCTCCAGTCCGAACATCTTCGGTTCTCTGGTTGCGAAGATGATGTCTATTATGTACGCCTCCACCTTCTCATCCATGTAGATGGAGGAGACCACTTCCCGTGCCTTTAGAATATCTTTGGGGTTGACAACGGCGTTGATCTCCACTTTCTGATTAGCGGCCATCCTTCGCATGATGTCTAATTCCTCGGCCTTGTTGGGATAGGTGACTCTCAGTTTCAGCATGAATCGATCCAGTTGCGCTTCCGGTAGCGGATAGGTCCCTTCCTGTTCGATGGGGTTTTGGGTAGCCAGTACAAGAAAGGGCTCGGTTAGGTGAAATGTTTCGTCCGCAATGGTTACATGCTTTTCCTGCATGGCCTCCAAGAGTGCGCTTTGTACCTTGGCGGGGGCGCGGTTGATCTCATCCGCCAGGAGAATATTGGTGAAGATGGGGCCTTTCTTGGTGGTAAACTCGGAAGTTTTGGGCTGATAAATCTGAGTGCCCAGCAGATCGGCAGGTAAGAGGTCAGGCGTAAACTGGATTCTGCTAAACTGGGTTTGAATGGCCTGGGACAGGGTTTTCACCGCTGTGGTCTTGGCCAGGCCGGGGACCCCTTCCACCAGTACGTGTCCGTCCGCAAGGAGAGCGATGAGAAGCCGCTCGATCATGTAACTTTGGCCCACCATCACCTTGTTGACCTCTTGCAACAGATTAGAGATGAACAAGCTTTCTTCTTTTACTTTTTCCGTAATTGCTGCTACATCAACTGCCATGGGAAACCTCCTGATAGGGTGATGACGTCAATCAACTGGATAATACTTATATCGACGGTGGAAACCGGAGTTATTTTCTCAAGTAAGGAACTATTGTTTTTCGGGGATTTTTGAAAGGGTAATGGGCAACCCTTTCAGAAAGATGCAAACGAATCGCCCAGGGCAAAGAACTCGGTAAACTGATGGCAAACTATTAAACCAATCTACAATAAATTGGCCCGGATTTGCAATAATCGGAGGCAATGGTTTTCCCTCTTTCAGGAAAAAGGGTATAATTGCAAGATTAGCCTGAACCAAAAAGCACTTTTTAAACTTGGATGGAACTATAAACAAAAAACTACATTCTTCGACGTTCGATGTTCAGTGATCGATGTTCGATGTTAAATCTTCAAAAATCTGTAACGAACCAACAACCGGAACCAGCCTTGCACCCCATTCTCTTTCAGATCGGTCCCATCAGCATCTATTCTTACGGAGCATCCATAGCCGCCGCTTTTTTGGCAGGGATCACCTTTGCCTCCTGGAGTGGGAAAAAAGAAGGGTTGGACCCTCAAAAGATCGTCGATCTCTGTTTTTACATCCTCATCGCCGCCATCGTAGGCTCCAGACTTCTCTATATTGTCGTCAATTACCAACACTATCTAAAAAATCCCCTGGACGTACTCAAAATCTGGCAGGGGGGGCTTGTTTTTTATGGAGGGTTGATATGCGCCGTGGCTGTGGCCATCCGTTACCTTAAAAAGAACCAGCTTCCTCTCTGGCCCATGGCCGACGTCCTGGCTCCGGCCCTGGCTTTGGGGCAATGCATCGGACGGTGGGGATGTTTTTTTGCCGGATGTTGTTACGGCAAGCCCACGGAACTGCCGTGGGGTATTGTCTTTGCCAATGAATCCTCTCTGGCGCCGCTCCACCAAGCCCTTCACCCCACACAGATTTATTCTTCCCTCAATGGGCTCATTATTTTTTTTCTACTGCTTGCCATACGGAAAATAAGAAAATTTCACGGACAGGTTTTTTGTAGCTACCTACTTCTTTATTCCGTCGGTCGTTTTATTATAGAATTCTTCCGAGGAGATGAAAGGGGATTTGCCGTGGAAGAAGTC
Organism: Nitrospinia bacterium; assembly: GCA_029261755.1. Taxonomy (GTDB): domain Bacteria; phylum Nitrospinota; class Nitrospinia; order JACRGO01; family JACRGO01; genus JACRGO01. The sequence goes on along the minus strand of JAJDAS010000008.1, from coordinate 6,051 downwards.
CTCTCCACCTCACAATTTATAGGGATATTCTTGTTCGTTACAGGAATTCTGCTGTTTTTTCGTTTAAAAAAGAGCGCGGTGAGTAAACCTACTTCATAAGGCCAAATGAATCTGCCGGAAATTTTTTGCTCTCCACAAGGGGATGTTTAAAAGGAGAACCATTATGGAAAAAGACTCAAGCCAGGAAGTGTTAGTCGATTATAACGTGATATTTCGTTCTTCTTTTTGTGAAACAGGCTGGTTTCAAGGAGAGGATGGGAAGGACTACACCTCTAGCCTGGAATCACAAAACCTTTCTCCCGCAATAGAGGAAGAAAGAGGAGAGATGGCGGAGTTAGAAAGCAAGTTATCGCGTCTGGAAGAGATTTTAGCTTCAAAAGATGAGGAGATTGGCAACAGAGAAGAGGAGATCGGTAAATTACAGGAAGAGTTGGAAATTGGCCGCATATCCCTGGAGAAGGTCTTGGAAGATAAAGAGCAAGAGGCTCGAATGGAAGGTGTCGGCTCCTCAGAGGAGGGTGAAGATGCGCAAGACGCCTTCTCTTCGGAAGTGGCACTTAAGTTCGATAAAACCGTCCTTGAACTGGAAAAGGAGGAGATTGAAAATGAGCGTGCAGAGTTTTACGCCATGAAAGAAGATTACGAACAGAAGCTTTCCATACTCAGTGAAAGGGAATACGAACTGAACCGGGTGGAAGATGAGCTGGAGAAAAAGAAAGAGGAGTTGGAGAATACCGCAACTGCCACAACAACGCCAACAGAACAAGACCCAAAATTTCAATTGGATACCCTCATGGAGAAGGGCAAAGCCTTTACCGCCGAAAAGCAATATCTGCAAGCCTATTTCTTTTTTCGTTTGGCTACCTACCTGGAACCTAACAACCTATCCGCCATGAACAACCTGTCCATCTCTCTTTTCAGGCTGGGTTTCAAGGAAAAGGCGGAGACCTGCATCAGAAGGGTGATTGAGCTTGACCCGGAAAATGAGTCCGCAAAAAGCAATCTGGAAAGAATGCTGAAGACATAAGCACTGGAGCACCGGGTAAATGGAGTAATGGAGTGATGGAGTTTTGATTACTCCAATACTCCTTCACTTTACCACCACAAACCATGACCTACGATATTATCAAAAGCAAAGTAAACATGCTGATGAATGACCGGGCCTATGCCGGGAAGAGGTATTTCGACCTCTGCATGATGGTGCTGATCATCATTTCCGTCACCCTATTGGTAATGGAACTTACCCATGATGGGGAAGGGGTTTGGGAAAACATCTATGGCCTGGATGATGTAATCCTGGCGATTTTCATCATGGAATATGTCTCGCGCCTTTGGGTATGCAGCCACATCAGGAAGGGTTTTAAAAAAGCGTATCGCACTACCCATCGGAGTTGGTTGATCAAGGTTTTGAGCGGCCTTTACGCCGTGGTCCGCGACAAACTCAAATTTATGACCCTGCCCATGAGCATCATCGACCTGCTGGCCATTCTGCCCATGTTCCGGGTTTTTCGTGCCTTCAGGATTTTCCGTTTGCTGCGTCTCTTCAAAGTAATCCGCTACAGCCACAGCATGGAAAACCTCTTTATGATCTTTCGGGAAAACGCTTCCGAAATGGGACTCATCCTTGCCTTCATTGGCCTCATCATCATTATCTCTTCCACCTTCATCTTTATACTGGAAAAAAACGCGGCGTCGGGATATTTTCAGACCATGGGTGACGCCGTATGGTGGAGCTTTGTAACAATCACCACGGTTGGATATGGCGACAAAGTTCCTACCACGGATTTGGGCCGTGTTTTGGCCGTCTTCTTAATGTTGGCCGCCATCGTTTCCATTGCCTTGCCTTCGGGTGTTCTCGCTTCCGCGATGACACAAAAATTTATCGCTATCAGGGAGGGAAAATTGAGCATGAAAAAATTCAAGAACCATATCGTAATTTGCGGCTGGAATAATTCGGCGGAACAATTAATGAAAGAGCTTCATAAAAATACAGAGAAAGAGAAGTGGGACATTGTGGCCGTAACCCTCAAACCCATGTCGGAAGTGGACGCCCCAAACGTGATTGTGAAACAAGGCGATTTCACCAAGGAGCCGGTTTTGAATGACGTCAATGTGAAAGACGCCCAATATGTCATCGTCGTATCCGAAGAGCTTCGGGGGATCAGTGATGAAAGCATCGACGCCCGATCTTTCCTGGTTTGCAATCTGATTTATAACATCAACCCGGATGTTTACATGATTGCCCAGCTCTTGAACACGGAGAATGAAAAGATCCTGAAAAAAACCGTTCCCCACATCGAAACCATTATCAGCGACGACATCACCGGTGGGCTGCTGTCCAGTTCCATTGTGAGTCCGGGCACCTCCAGGCTAGTGAATAACTTAATCAGCCATAACCAGGATAACATCATCAAGGTCCCCCTCAATAAGCTGAAAGGGACTTTCAACTCCTTCAAAGACCTCCTGGCCTATTGCCGCCAGCCCGCCTACAATTGGCTTCCCCTGGCCGTGGAAAAAGATGGAGAGCTCTTTGTCAATCCCAAGGATGACTTTCCCTTGCAGGGAGAGGAATTCATGTTTTGTATCGAAACTGAGATAGATGTTTGATGAGGCAGTGACGAGTGACAAGTGACGAGTAACAAGTAGGGCGTAAACAGTAAGGAGTGGGGAGTGATAGGAAAAAACTGCTGAGAACTTTAACACATTGCTTTACCTCGTAACCCGCAACTCGCAACCCGTAAAATGAATTTCCCAAAAACCACCACCATTATCCTTTTTCTGTTTTCCTTGGCCTTTCCTGCAATTTGCTCCGCCGAGGACAGAGTCCTCATCTTCGCGGCGGCCAGCGCCACCAACGCTGTAACGGAAATTACCAAGCTGTATGAACGGGAAAAAGGCGTAAAGGTGCTAGCTTCCTTCGCCTCTTCCTCCACCCTGGCAAAACAGTTGGAGGCCGGAGCCCCCGCCCACATCTACCTTTCCGCCAATCCGAAATGGATGGACTATCTGGAGAAAAAGAGCATCCTGGAGCCGAAAACGCGCAGAAAACTCCTGGGAAACTACCTGGTGGTGGTGGCTCCCAAGGGACGTACCTTTCCTCTTGAAATAAAAAAGGGATTCGATTTTGCCGGGGCTTTTACCGGCAAGTTGGCCATGGGGGACCCGCTCCATGTTCCGGCTGGGATTTACGGTAAGGAGGCTCTGCTTTCCCTGGGGTGGTGGAATTCCGTTGCCTCCAGAGTGGTAGGGGCCATGGACGTGCGCTTTGCCTTGAGTTTTGTGGAAAGGGGAGAGGCCGCTGCTGGCATTGTATATGCCACGGATGCCAAGCTAAGTGACAAAGTGGAGGTGGCAGGGGTTTTCCCTGGGGAAAACCATGCGCCCATTTCTTATCCGGCGGCTCTCATCCGTGGGGCCGGACCGCAGGCCAGGGAATTTTATGAATTCCTCGGATCCGAACAAGCCGGTGCGATTTTCTCCAAATACGGCTTCAAGGTGGAGGAAAGGCGTCCCTAATGAGATGGTGTTAGTCCGCGCGTTTCATTTAGGAGAGGTCCTGGAATATCTCCCCAACCCCGCTTTCACCAATTCATGCCCCAGGTTACTTCCATTGGGCAAAATCACTTCCCCCACCGTGGCGCCGTAACGGTCCATCCCCTTGGGTTTAATAACGACTCGTTTCCCGAAGGCTATTTTCCTGGTTAATTTTCTGGCCTGTTGTCCGTTTGGTTGCCGAAGATTGGGACAAGTAATCCCCGCCAGCCTGATTTTCCACTCTTTGCCCTGGACGTTAATTTTAAGGGTGTCTCCGGAAAGGATCTTAGTTACCTTGCCGGAAAGTTGTCCAGCCTGGGCCAAGGAAATCAATAGCAGAGGGAAGACAAAGGCTAAAACCATGATTTTCTTCATGCGGCTTGTTCCTTTCCATTTTAATTTTCATGCTACCAACTAATTCCGCCTCCGGCAAGGAAAAGTATGTCCAAAGGGATGAAACTTGAGAGTTGAGTTTTTTGGGTAATACTCCTCACTTTTCCGGGAATCCATGAAAACGAGCTGGAAAACATTCTTACCCCAACTTATTGAGAAGCTACGGAATTTTGACAATATTTACGCTTTTCCACTATACTGAAAAGTCATCAACTGTTAGATTTTCTTGATAAAAATGCTTTGAAGGAACCTCTTAATGAAGATAAGCGGGTCTAAAATCTTGTTGGAAGCGCTCCAAAAGGAAAATGTGGATACCATATTTGGGTATCCGGGTGGGGTCGTCTTACCGCTCTATGATCAACTTTTCGATTCAAAAATCAAACACATCCTCACACGCCACGAGCAGGCCGCCGTGCATGCGGCCGACGGATACTCACGGGCTTCCGGTAAGGTGGGTGTTGCCCTGGTTACCTCCGGTCCGGGCGCTACCAACACCGTGACGGGTATCGCCACGGCGTATACGGATTCCATACCCCTTGTTGTTTTGACAGGGCAGGTGCCTACCGGCATGATCGGCAACGATGCCTTTCAGGAAGCGGATATTGTGGGCATCACCCGTCCTTGTACCAAACACAATTATCTGGTAAGAGACGTGAAGGACCTGGCGAAGACCGTGAAGGAGGCGTTTTATATCGCCTCCACGGGGAGCCCCGGGCCGGTCCTCATCGACCTTCCCAAGGACGTGCTCACATCAGAAACCAAATACATCCCTGCCGAACCGGTGAACCTGAGAAGTTACAAACCCAATTACCAGGGCCATATTCAACAAATAAAGAAGGCGGCGAAAAAGATCCTGAAAGCCGAGAAGCCGGTCTTTTATGTGGGTGGAGGGGCCATTCTATCCGACGCTTCCAAAGAGTTGAAAACTCTTGCACATCTTACCCAGTGCCCGGTTACCACTACCCTCATGGGCCTTGGCGCCTTCCCCTCCAAGGACGCTCTTTCCATGGGTATGTGCGGAATGCACGGGACTTATCGTGCGAATATGGCCATGCATGAATCCGACCTTTTGGTCTCCATCGGCGCACGTTTCGATGATCGTGTTACGGGAAATGTGGAGAAGTTCTCCACCAACTCCACAAAAATACATATCAACATCGATCCCACTGCCATCGGCAAGAGCATCGCCATCGACCTACCCATCGTGGGAGATGTGAAGCTGGTTTTGAAGGATTTGTTGGCTATTCTGAAAGAAGAAAAACGAAACTGGAAGAAAGATCTGAAACCATGGCACCAGCAGATCGATCAATGGAAAAAAACCTTCCCATTAAAATACAATCAAGGAAAGGGAATCATTAAACCTCAGTATGTGGTGGAAACCATCTCCGAAATGACCAAGGGAGAGGCCATTATTGCCACCGATGTGGGCCAGCACCAGATGTGGGCTGCCCAGTATCTCCAGTTTAAGCATGCCAGGTCGTTTCTGACTTCCGGTGGTCTTGGAACCATGGGATACGGTTTTCCCGCAGCGTTGGGTGCCCAGGCCGCGTTCCCGGGAAAACTGGTGTTTGCCATTTCAGGTGACGGCAGTTTTCAGATGAACCTTCAGGAACTCATCACCGCTGTGCAATACAAGCTTCCCGTAAAAATCGCGGTGCTGAATAACCAGTTCCTGGGTATGGTGAGACAATGGCAGCAGCTTTTCTTTAAGAAGCGCTATTCCTCTTCCTGCCTGGCCTCGTCACCGGATTTTGTGAAACTGGCGGAGGCATACGGCCTTTTGGGGCTCAGGGCCGAAAAGAAGGCCGACGTACAAAAGGTGATTAAGACCGCTCTCGATACGCCAACACCCGTATTGATGGACTTCAGGGTTAACCCGGAAGAAAATGTCTACCCCATGGTTCCAGCGGGAGCCGGGCTCAACGAAATGCTCCTAACCTGATGGAAAGAAAGCGTGATCGTAAAAATCTTTAATATTGAACATCGAACATCCATCGAACGTCGAAGATGGTAGAAAACTTTGAGAAAAACATTCCCTTGCTGGCTCCACAGGGCTGCGCTACTATGGAGCCAGCTGGAAAAATACCTGCCTTTTTCGATGTTCAGTGTTCGACGTTCGATGTT
>JAJDAS010000007.1 GCA_029261755.1 Nitrospinia bacterium | reverse complement strand
ACAAACCTCTTTGATACCAGCAGAATCGGGTTTTTCTGTGCATGCCTTGCGACGAGAATAACGGGTGAGCCGTATAGTGGAAATCTCTATCTACGGTTCGACGAGGACCTCGGGATTAAACCCCCGGGGTTACTCTACTGGTAAGTTTCACATTAATACTAAAACTTTTTTTCATGAACCACACCATCCAAAATTTAAACCGAGTTTCTCCCCCAAACATTTTATTAAAGACCATCAAGGAGCTTGGGATCTGGAGGAGGCTCCATGCCGAGTTGAAGTTAACGAAATGCATCTTCCCCGTGCCTGTCCGCACCGTGGACATGGAATTAACCAACCACTGCAACCAGAAATGTGAGTTTTGTCCCACAGGAATCAATTCCAATGAGCGGCCCCAGGGGAAAATGGAGTGGGAGACCTTTAAGAAAGTCATCGACGGCGTGGTGCCCAGGACCAATATCCAGTTTGCAGGATACGGTGAGCCGTTCCTGCACGATAAACTGGAGGAATTTCTGGATTATCTAAATAAGCGTGGCCTCAACAACGTGGAAATCTGCTCCAATTTCGGCCCCCTCAACGAGGACAGGGTTCGCGGGCTTTTGGACCACTCTTTTCGGAAACTGGTGATCTCCCTGGACTCCATGAGCCCGGAAACTTTTGAAGTGTACAAAGGCGTGGACCAGTTCCAAAAGGTTTTTGAGAATATCGAGATCCTGGCGGATGAGGTGAAAAAGCGGGGAGGCGTCCGGCAGCAGATCATCATCCAAATGGTGATGACGAAAAAAAACCAGCATGAAAGGGAGCGCTTCAGGGACACCATCAAAGGGATGGGGCTTACTCCGGCCGTCAAGTCCCTGAATATCCGCATGGCCAGCGCCTCTATGGAAAAGTCGGAGGAGTTCGAAGTGCCGGACATCTCCCGGTACGACAAAAAGATTTCTTATTCACGAAAATGCCATTGGATGTGGGGTGGGATGATGGTCTTCTGGGACGGCGACGTAACCATCTGTTGCCAGGATGGAACCGGCAGGGAAAAATATGGAAACGTGAGAGAATCTTCTCTGTGTGAACTGCTCAACTACGATGAAAAAAAGAACGATTTCCGAAAGAGATATTTTGAAGATCCCTGGCAGATTGGAATCTGCCGATTTTGCCATAATGCCTGATGAAAGGCATGGAACCACGAATTTCACAAATGACACGAATTAAAAAATAATAATTAGTGTGGATTAGTGCAAATTAGTGGTTAAAAAATTTTTGTTCTTTTGTTGTGCCTTTGTGGCTTAGTGGTTAATAAAAACAAACGGAAAAGCCCATGCAAGAATCCTCTAAAACCGTTGTGCTGGAGATACTCCGCGCCTTGAACCCTACTACCGTTTTGGATGCTCCTAGCGGCGTTGGCTGGCTGGCCAAACGGCTGGAGACTTCCGCCGTGGTGGATGGAATCGATCTGTACACCAATCCCAAATCCCAATACAGAAAAATATTGGCTCATAACCTGGACGAGGGTCTTCCGACCGAACTGGGTTTGTATCAATGCATCGTTTCCTGCGAAGGCCTGGAGCATTTGGGCAATCCGCAACTTTTTCTTCGATCCGCTTATGAGCACCTGGAGCCAGGCGGAACCCTGCTCATCACCTCTCCCAACACCTGGAATCCCCAAGCCAAACTGCAATATTTCCTGAGAGGTTTTTTTCCCGGCTTTCCCTCCCTTATCGGGAAATCCGAACCGGGAAGCCATATGCACATCATGCCGTGGTCTCTTCCCCAGTTGTACTTATTTCTCACCCTTGCCAAATTTCAGGATATCCAAATCCATTACGAGCCTCTGAGCGAGGCTAAACATTTTTACGAAAGAGTAGCGGCCCTCCCCCAATATTGGTACTGCAAGGGAAGGCTGAAAAAATCGGAGACCGAAGAAGAAAGATCGTTTTGGCAGGCCCTGTTGTCCAAATCGTCCCTTTACGGACGACACCTCATCGTGACGGCAAGGAAAGGGTGAGGAAGGCTGAGGCTGAGGCACAGGCTAAGAAACTACAAAAACCAGTGGTGTATGAAATAGGAGCCTTTTAACATCGAACATCCAACATCGAACACTGAACATCGAAGAAGGTACTTTTTTTTAAATAAAACAATGGCATATGGGAAGGTTTTTTTAATGATTTTGACATTCTTCGACGTTCGATGTTGGATGTTCGACGTTCAAGCTCTATTTTTCCACCCCATCTTTTCCTCAATTGCCTCAATGGCCTCTTGCGCGGTGATGAGTTGTTTGCACTCCGGTTTTCCCTCGTTGCACTCCGCTTTTCTGGAGGCGCGGGTGCAGGGAGAGCAGTCCAAATCTTTGTAGAAGACGTGGTGGGGTTCCACCTGTGGAGCCCAGGTGTGGGGCGAGATGGGTCCGAAAATGGCGAAAACCGGTGTGCCCACGGCAGCACCCATGTGCATGGGCCCGCTGTTGTGGCAAAAGAGGAACTCTCCTTTTTGCATCAGTGCAGCCAGTTCTCTTAGAGATGTTCGTCCGGCCAGGGAAAAGGTGGGAGTCTTCATGCAGGCCAGGATTTTATCTACCTGCCAGACTTGGCTGGGTGAAGATGCAAAGACCACCTGACAATCGTACCGGTTTTGCAAAACATCGGCTACCTCCGCGAATTTCTCCGGTTCCCACCAGTTGTGCATAAAGTCTACACCCGGATGGATGACCCCGTACTTCTTTTGGGTGTCCACTCCGGCTTCCTCAAGTTTGCCGCTGATCTGCTTTAATTCCTCCTCCGTCACGTAAATTTTCGGGGCCTGGCGTTCCACTTTCATGCCCAAAAGTTCCAGCATCCTGGCCTGGAATTCTCCGGTAAGCACCGAACGGTTGAATACGGGATTCACCTTGACGTTATAAAATCGCGCTCTCCGGCTTCCTTTCAATCCCACCTTGTACCTTGCTTTGGAAAGTAAAGTGATGAGGGCACTTCGTGGACCTCCATGCATATCGATGACCATGTCGTAGGAAGTCTTCCTGAGTCGCCGAATCAATTGAAAGGTATCCCAAGTCTCGTTTTTTTTATTGGTGCGCTGGATGGCGATCACCTCATCCACGTGGGGATTGTTCCGTATGATCTGGTCATTGGGGGCCATGACCAGGTAATCCAGTTTGCAATCCGGTAGGTTTTCCTTGATAAGAGGGAGAACGGCGGTATTGAGAGTTACGTCACCAATAGATCTAAAACGAATCAGCAAGATCCTTGGGTTTGGGGGCAGGGAATCGATTTGAAAATTCATAATGGTAAGAGCCTAACCAAAGATATTAGACATTTTTTAACCACAAAAAAAATAAAAAACAAAAGCTTTCTTAAGCACAGATTTCACAGATGGCACAGATTTATTTTATTGAAATTACTTAATCTGTGAAATCCGTGAAATCTGTGGTTCCTTTTTTATTTTTTTTCCAATTGTGAGAGATGAATTATCAGAATCCAAGTGTAAAATACTAATCAATTAACCGGGCTATCTACTTAACTCAACCAGGTACAACATGTAGTGCTTCCATCTTAATAGCTAACATGTATATTTCATTAAGTTTTTATTACATTTTTGCATTCTCAATAGGGTTTCCTTGAAAAAAGCCAACCAGATCCCATTCTATGGTGTTTTAGGATAAGTTTCATGGGCATTAAACAGATTTTAGATAAATTTTTGTTTTTTTTTC
>JAJDAS010000006.1 GCA_029261755.1 Nitrospinia bacterium | reverse complement strand
GCAATGAGACAGACATTGTCATTTTGGATGAAAGCATCCAAGGCACAAATCTTTTTAGTTTGACAGAAGCCATCAGCGCGGAAAAGGAATTCGGGCACATACCGATTCTTGCACTCTTGGGAGGAGAAGATCCTTTTCAATCCATCAGAGCCATGGATAATGGAGCAAACGACTACCTGCAAAAACCGTTTTGGGATAGGGACTTAATATACAAAGCCAACGCCCTGGTAAAGTCCAAACGCTTATTTGACGAAGTTCAAGCCCAGAAAAAGATTCTTGAAAGAATGGCCATGATTGACAAGCTAACCGGTTTATTCAACCGACGTTTTTTAGAAGATACATTGGAAAAGGAGATGTCCAGGGCCAGAAGGCACGGCTACCCGCTAACGCTTGCCATGATGGCATTGGACAATTTTGAAGAGATTAGCGGAAAATATGGACAGGAGGGCGTGGATAAACTCCTGAAGCATTTTGGAAATATGCTTCACAATAATTTCCGAGTGAGCGATATTAATGTTCGCTGTGAGGAGGATAAGTTTGCAGTCCTTCTGCCGGAAACACCTATACGAAAAGCAGAGACAAAGATTAAAAGTTTTCAGCAAACGGCAGAAAACGCTTTGGTACCCTCTCCGTGTGGTAAGTTTCAACTCCAGCTTGCAATCACTTTGGGAATTGCAAGCACTGAAAAAGGGATAAAGAAGAAAGAAGACCTTTTGGAACTTGCCGAAGAGAATCTCTACCAATTACAGGAAAAGAGAATCAGCAGGGATAACGCATAAAACAATCTTCCAAATTAAGCAGCCACTGCCTTGCTAAGGCGAGATATTGCTTTATGGTTCCGCAAATTATGCCATAGATCCCAATCCCGTTGAAGGTTCATCCAAAACTCGGGTCCTGTTCCCAAGGCTTCTCCCAAAGCAATAGCTGATTGAGCGGTTACCCCTCTGCGGCCCTTGATAATTTCATTCAGACGAGCATACGGCCACTTCAAGTGACGAGCCAATTCCGTTTGAGTGATCTCGGACGGTTCCAAAAATTCCTTCAACAGCATTTCTCCCGGATGGGTAGGCGGACGGTTTTTAGGCAACATGGTATTCTCCTGTTAATGATAGTCAACTATTTCCACATCAAAGGCATTATTTCCTTCCCATCGGAAAATGATTCGCCATTGGTTGTTGATTCGGACACTCCAAAATCCTTTATAGTTTCCTGATAATTTTTCCAACCTGTTACCCGGTGGAATGTTTAACAGGTTTAAGAATGGAGCTGTATTTATTTGGTCCAATAGCCTCCTGGCTTTGGAGTGCAGCACCCTTGGTAATGTTCTGGCATGTTTGCTGTTAATGCCATCGTAAATATCGTGGGTAGTTTTTCCGGTAATTTTTTTAATCACATGGGAATTATAATGTATATCGATATACGATACAATCGCACTCCAAAGTCTCTCTACCTCTCCATCCTCACCCACGAATAAAACCCAATGTACGCGAAGCCAAAACAGAAGAGCGCCAGAAAAGGCAGAACGCCGGTTTTTCCCCAAATGACTGAAAAACCAATGAGAAAAAGGAAGTAGCATCCGGCAGCCATTTCCATACAAGCTAATGGAGGCAAGGAAGGCAGGGTGATGTTCCAGTGTTTTGAACGGTCGCTGCCATCCACATTCCGCTTGGGCGTCCTTTTGAATTCACCCGATTTCCCGAAAAGCCCCTCCAGCACAGCCTTGGTGTTGTTGAGGCACATACCCAAGCCCAAGGCCAAAAGAAACGGAAGGTCTTTCAGTGGCCGGATGAATCCCTGTCCGGCCGCTATCTGGCTGGAAAGGTAAAAAATGGAAACGGAGACCACCGCCAAAGAAAAAATGAAGCCGTGGAAAAATCCCTCTCGGATGGTAAAAAAGAAGAGTGGCAATTCAAATGGTCGGGGAATGACAAAGGGCAAGAGAATCAGGAGCAGAAGCAAAAAGGGATAGGAACAGTTCATAGTTAGATGAAAAGATGCCTCGATTTTTGTTTTGAGGGGGATAGGGCTACCCCAAATCTTTCCCAGCAATTTTCTAGCGGTCTGAAGAGAACCCTTGATCCACCGATGTTGCTGTGTTTTAAAGGCATTTATATGTATAGGTAATTCCGCCGGGACCGTAATATCCGTTAAAAAAAGAAACCTCCATCCTGCCAGTTGGGCACGATAGCTTAGATCCAAGTCCTCCGTCAAGGTGTCACCTTCCCATCCTCCGGCTTCCTCAATACTTTTTTTTCTCCAAATTCCCGCCGTTCCGTTAAAATTGAAAAACCGCCCGGACCTGTTCCGGGCAAACTGCTCGATGGCAAAATGTCCGTCCAGGAAAATGGCTTGTACTCTGGTTAGGAGTGAAAAGTTCCGGTTCACATGGTCCCACCGCATCTGCACACACCCTATTTTCGGGTCGGAGAAATAGTGGACGGAACGAAGCAGGACATCCGGCGGAGGAATGAAATCGGCATCCAGAATAAAAATAAACTCCCCCCTGGCCGTTTTCATTCCGTTTTGCAAGGCCCCGGCTTTGAATCCGACCCTGTCTTCTCTTTGAATATGGCATATGGGGAGCCCGGAGAGTGCTAACTTTTCTATTTTTTGGGCCGCAATTGTTTTGCATTCGTCGGTGGAGTCGTCCAGAAGCTGAATATCCAGAAGCTCCCTGGGATAGCGGATGGCCGCGACGGAATCGAGAAGTCTGCCAATAACCTCTTTTTCGTTATAAACAGGGAGTTGGATGGTGATGCGGGGAAGTTCTTCAAAAAAATATCGAGGTTCCACCACATCATTCCTGTGGCGGAAATAAAGGAAGACCAGAAAAAGCCTGTGAAGGCTAAAGAGAGAAAGAGCCGCCCAGGCAAAAAGGTAGGGATAAAAATACCATGGGGAGGTAGACGCGATCATTTTAGTGACGAGTAACAAGTAAAACCTTAGGGTACTTCCAAAAACTCACTTTACAGCCTTTAATTTCATCTGGCTGTCGCCCGAATTTTCACTTTTTTCTTCCTTATGTTTTTCCCGGTGGACACTAAGCACCCCTTGCACTGCACGGATTTTTTTTAAAACCTGCTTCAGGTGCTCCAGGTTAACCACATCGATGGAAAAGTTAATGTGGGCCGGCCCCTTCTCCGGGGTAGTGATGTTTGCTTGTGCGATATTGGCGTCGCATGCCGCTATGGCGTTGCTTATGGAGGCAAGAAGGCCCACTTTGTTTTCAGAGTTTACTATAATATCCACTTTTCGAAAGGTTTTGTCGCCCAAGTCCCAATCAACACTTACCATCCGGTCTTTATCAATGCTCAAGTCCACATTGGGGCACTCTTTATCATGAATGGAAACCCCACGTCCCCTTGTTATAAATCCCACAATATTATCTCCCGGTATGGGGTTGCAGCAGCGGCTGAATCGTATCAGGATGTCGTTCAGCCCTTTCACTGTAATATTTGGTTCTGACGGAGTTTTCTTTTTTAACTTTTCATGGGATTTGGTTTTTTGGGCATCTTCCTTCTTTATTTCCAGGAGTTCCGGTGGCACGATTTTCGTTACCACAGACGCCAGGGAAAGTTTCCCAAATCCAATGGCTTCCATAAGTTTTTCAATGGAGCCAAAACCAAGATCCTTCAGGACCTGTTTGAACTCCTTGGATTTGATCACTGCAGGGGACTTCATCTTGTATTTTTCCAGTTCTCGCTGCAAAAGTTCGCGTCCGAGAAACTCGCTTTGCTTTCTTTGCTCCAATTTCAGCCATGCCCGGATATGGGCCTTTGCCTTGGAGCTTTTCACCAAGGCAAGCCAGTCGCGATGCGGAACCTGCGTAGACGAGGTGAGGATTTCCACGCTTTCTCCGTCTCTCAGGGTGTAACGCAGGGGAACCATGCGGCTGTTTATTTTTGCGCCTACGCAATGGTTCCCGATGTCCGTATGGATGGAGTAAGCAAAATCGATAGGGGTTGCACCTCTCGGTAGTCTCTTTACATCCCCTTCAGGAGTAAAGACATAGACCTCATCGGGGAAAAGATCCACCTTCACCGTTTCTAGGAATTCCCTGGGATCTTTAAGTTCCTGATGCCATTCCAATAGCTGCCGCAACCATAAAAATTTTTCCTCATCTTTCTCGGTCCCCACACCTTCCTTGTATTTCCAGTGTGAGGCGATCCCCCCCTCGCAAGTTCGGTGCATCTCTTCCGTCCTTATTTGCAGTTCAACTCTGCGCCCGAGAGGCCCCAAAATGGTGGTGTGGAGAGACTGGTACATATTTCCTTTGGGCATGGCGATATAATCTTTGATCTTTCCGGGGATTGGTTTCCAGAGGGAATGAATGACTCCCAAGATGGCATAACAATTTTTAATATCGTCTGTAATAATCCTGATTCCAATGGCATCGTACACCTCTTCAAAGCTGATTCCCTGGAGTTTCATTTTTTTATAAATAGAATAGTAATGCTTGGGCCTGCCTTTGATGGTGAAATGGTATTCGCTCTTGGTGAGTTCCTTTTCAATAATCTCTGTAAAATTGTTCACATAGTGGCATCTTTCCTCCCAGGAATTTGCAACCTTTTCCTCGATGGTGTGATATTCATCTGGCAAAAGGAATTTGAAGGAATACTCTTCGAGATCTCTTTTCAACCAACCGATGCCAAGCCGGTTGGCGATGGGGCCATAAATATCCAGGGTTTCCTTTGCTATCCGCATCTGGCGCTCTCTCGAAACGTGTTCCAGCGTGCGTATGTTGTGGACCCGGTCGGCAAGCTTCACCAGGATCACCCGGATGTCCTTTGTCATAGCCAGGATGATTTTCCGGAAATTTTCAGATTCCTTTTCTTCCCTGCTGGCGAACTGGATCTGGCTGATTTTTGTAAGCCCCTCCACCAGAGACAAAACCTCCTTGCCAAAGAGGTCTTCAATCTCCTGCTCCGTGGCATAAGTATCTTCAAGAGTGTCGTGCAACAACCCCACAGTAATGGCCACGGGGTCCATTCTTAATTTGGTGAGGGTGTAGGCTACTTCCAGAGGGTGGGAAAGGTACGGCTCGCCGGATGAACGCAACTGGTCCTTGTGCACCCTGGCCGAAAAAACGTAGGCCCTGCTGATCATGCTAATATCCATTCCAGGGCTGTATTTTTTTACTGCTTCAGTAATTTCTTCTATTCTTCTCATTGCAAGCTATGTAGGAATCAGCGAAAAAAAACCTGTTTAAATAGGGACTTAAGGCTTGTTTATGCCATGTCTCTGCATTATAACACAATCTCTTTTTTGTATTGAAGCGGTGGAGTTCTGAAATTATTCGTCAAAATGATTTGACATTCACCCACTAGAATCAATAAAATATATGGTTTCGGTGGGCCGCTAGCTCAGCTGGTAGAGCAACGCCCTTTTAAGGCGTGGGTCGAAGGTTCGAACCCTTCGCGGCTCACCAAAATTTTAAACACATTCAGCGTCCCCATCGTCTAGCCTGGCCCAGGACACCGGCCTTTCACGCCGGCGACGGGGGTTCAAATCCCCCTGGGGACGCCAAATTTACTCACTCGCTTAGTTGTTCTACCACCTCGCCGCGCACACCCCTGAAATAGGGTGATCCTTTTTCATTCCTTCCGGCAACTCCTACAAAAAATCCATGCCAAAGAAAAATGGTCTCGGACTACTTTTCGCACTGTTGAGCGGTCTTTTGTTGAATCTCATTTTTCCTCGTTGGGAGCTGGATTTCCTGGCGTGGGTTGCCTTGATTCCCCTCTTTTGTGCTTTAGCCGGCAGTAAGTCTTTTAAAAATTCTTTTTTCCTTGGCCTTAGTTGTGGTCTGGTTACCTATTTCGGAAGTTGTTTCTGGATAACCAACACAATGATCAATTACGCCCACCTCCCTTTTGGACTCAGCCTTCTGCTGCTTTTCCTTCTGGCGTTTTACATGTCCCTTTACGTAGCTGCATTCTCCGGCTTCTTTTTCTTTGCCAGGGAAAGTTTCGGGCTTTTTCCAGCTTTGACGTTGTCCCCTTTTTCATGGTGCTTTCTCGAATACATCCGAACCTTCCTCTTTACCGGCTTTCCCTGGAATTTACTGGGTTACTCTCAATACAAAAATCTACACCTCATCCAGATAGCCGATATAACCGGTATTTACGGCGTCTCCTTTTTGATTTGCCTGATGAACGCATTTTTATTCTTTGGGCTGCTAAGCCTGTTGGCAAGCAAAGGGGTTGCCGATAAGCCGGACTTCCCAAGGTGGGGGGCAAAGTTTTTTTCAGCTTTTGTGGCAATCGCCATCATTCTTGTCTTTGTTTACGGAAATCATTCTTTAAATCGCACCTCACCAGTAAAAAAAGAAGACTCGCTAAAAATCTCCCTGGTACAGGGGAATATTCTTCAGGATAAAAAATGGGATCCTGTCTTTAAAGATGAGATTTTGCAAGTCTATGAAGACCTTACAAGGGATTCCCAAAAATTGGGCAGCGAGCTCGTGGTCTGGCCGGAAACCTCTCTACCCTTCTTTTTCAATGCCGGTGGCTCAAAAACCGAAAAGATCATAGATTTGGCGAAGGAATCAAACCTTTTCCTCTTGATGGGCAGTGCTTCATTGGAAAACCTGGATGATGAAATCCGTTTGGCAAATAGCGCTTATTTGATTTCTGGTAAAGGAGAGCTTATGGGCCGGTACGATAAGGTTAAGTTGGTCCCTTTCGGAGAGTACGTTCCTTTAAAAAAACTGCTTTGGTTTGTGGAAAAAATGGTGGTGGGTATCGGGAATTTTCTTCCCGGCAAAGCGCCTGAAATTATGGAACTTCCCAAAGGCCGGTTCGGAACGCTCATCTGCTTCGAAATCATTTTCCCCGGCCTGGCCAGGTGGAACAGGGAAGAAGGCGCCCAGTTTTTGGTGAACATCACCAACGACGCCTGGTTTGGAGAAAGCGCCGGACCCTATCAGCATCTATCCCAGGTGGTCTTTCGCGCCATTGAAAACCGGATCCCCATAGTCAGGGCAGCGAATACCGGAATATCGGCAATGATTACCTCCAAGGGAGAGATTGCCTCTGCTTCTCAAATCTTCGTACGAAAAACGGTAACCGGAGAAATTTTTCCTTCCCAAGGGTCCCATTCCTTTTATACCAAATATGGAGATATCTTCACCTATCTTTGCGGATCGGTGGTTTTGGGCTTCTTTGCAGTCCGTTTTCGTTTGAAACCTAAGAGGCTAAGGAACTATCTAAATAACCAAAATATTACGATTTAACTTTTACCTAAATTGAGCGATTTTTTTTGTAGACAAAAAAAATGCTC
>JAJDAS010000005.1 GCA_029261755.1 Nitrospinia bacterium | reverse complement strand
CCCCATTAGCTTTATTTTCTTCCCAAGTTATTAAAGTTTTGTATGGAGAAGCCTACAAATATTCTGCTTCATCTCTCCAGGTATTGGCATGTGCAATTCTGTTTTATTATGTGAATATTTATGCTACTTATACCCTGTTCTCCATGAGAAAGGAAAGACTTAATAATTATTTTCTTCTCTTTGCAACCTTTTTAAATTTTGGGTTAAATATTATGCTGATACCGACCTACGAACATTACGGTGCGGCTATAGCGACCTTAATTTCAGAAATTGTGCTTTGTACCCTCTATTTGATAGGTATAAAGTATCTTCTGCTACCCAAAAGTCCCTGAATGAATAAACACCTGATCAGCGTGATCGTAGTTAACTGGAATGGCAAACATATCATTGGAGACTGCCTGGAATCCCTCCGACAGCAGACTTTTAAAGACTTTGAAACCATCGTAGTGGATAATGGTTCCAAGGACGGCTCCATTGAATTCTTGAAGGAAAAATATCCTGAAGCACTGTTAGTTCCTTTAGAAAAGAATCTTGGGTTCGCCGGAGGCAACAATAAGGGGTTTGAGCATTCCAAAGGTGAATTTATTGCCCTTTTGAATAATGACGCTGTAGCCGACATCCATTGGTTGAAAGAGCTTTATCAAGATATGGCATTTTCTGCCGATATCGGGATATGCGCCTCAAAAATTCTCCTTTCAGATTCCAAAGGGTTGATTGATAGCGCCGGTGACGGCTTGGGGGTCTGTGGAGTGGGCTACAAAAAAGGACATCGTACAAAAAATGCAAATTTTGAGAAGAAAGAGCAAATATTTGGGGCGTGCGGCGCGGCTGTCCTTTATAGGCGGTCCATGCTGGAGGATATAGGTTTTTTTGATGACGATCTATTTTGCGTACATGAGGATGTTGATTTGAGTTTTCGCGCCAACCTGAAAGGCTATAAATGTCTTTTCGTTCCCACTGCATTGGTTCATCATAAATGCAATAGTTCGTTGGGCCGTTTCAGCGATAACTATGTATACTACGGGCACAGGAACGCGGAAATTGTCTATCTAAAAAATATGCCCGGCAAACTAATAGTTCGATATTTGCATCATCATATACTGTATAACGTTTTGTCTTTTATTTACTTCCTTTTCCATGGAAAGGGGAGGGCTTTTATCAAGGCCAAATGGGATTTTTTTCGGATGCTTCCAATAATCATGGAAAAGAGAAAACGTATTCAATCCTCCAGGGTGATCGGACTCGAACAGCTCGAATCTCTGATGGAAAAAAAATGGCTGCGTGCCCGAACTAAACATTAACAATGAAGACTCAGCTTAATAATACAGCACTTTTAAAAAGAATATTTTTCTTCTGCATTTTGGATATTCTTGGCCTGTCATTGGCCCTGTATCTTGCCCTTCTCACCCGTTTTGATTTTTTTTTCCAGGCTCAACCGGTCATAAAATATTTCCCAATTGTCCTTCCCTATTTTCTCCTTGTTCGAATTACTATTTTTTTCTTTTTTGGATTGTATCACCTTAGCTGGAAATATGTTGGTCTAAAAGATTTATTAAACATTGTTAAGTCTATAACTGTATCGAGCTTTATTCTGGTAATATTTATTAATTACTTTCAAAGTTTAAGGTCAGTTGAATTCCTGAAAAGTGTTTTAATTATTGACTCTCTATATTCATTGTTTATTATAATTGCTATAAGGTTGTCCAAGAGGTTCTTTTTGGAAAGTGTCCTTAGTATTAAATCTACCGAGAAGAAAAAAGCATTGGTTTTAGGGGCTGGAAACACTGGGGAAATGATTTTAAGAGATATGATGAAAAACGGCGCTAATTATGACCCAGTGGGGATCTTGGATGACGATAAAAAAAAAATTGGAACGTATCATCATGGTGTTAAAGTAACAGGAAGGATCGACGAACTCCCGGAAATATCCGAAAATTTAAGTGTATCTTCGGTAATCATTGCAATTCCAAAATTAAACCACAAGAAGTTAAAGGAAATTTATTTAATGGCAAAATCCTCCAACGTCAATGAGGTCAAGATTGTTCCAAGAATATACGATTTTAATTGCCCCAAAATTAATTTGAAATCCTTGGAGGAAATTAGCCTTGCAGACTTGATAGGGCGTGAGGTTGTGGAGTTGGACCTTGGTTCAATAAAAAATATTCTTAAAGATAAAAGAATTCTCATTACCGGCGGAGGAGGGTCCATAGGTTCGGAGCTTGTTTCCCAAGTTTGTGCCTTTAATCCAGAAATGATGATTATTTATGATAATGATGAAACCTCCATCTTTGAACTTAATCACAAACTAAAAAAAACATTCCCCAATGGGACTTATGAAACAATTTCTATCGTGGGAGATATCAAAGATCGTCAAAGGGTAAACGAAATTTTTGACAAGTATCAGCCTGAAATAGTCTTTCATGCCGCCGCCTATAAGCATGTGCCATTGATGGAATCAAATTCTGTGGAAGCTGTGAAGGTAAATGTTGTAGGAACTTATAATGTTGCAATTGCTGCATGTGAAAGGAATGTAGAAAAATTTATATTTATATCCACCGACAAAGTAGTGAACCCCAAAAGTATAATGGGTGCAACAAAAAGAATGGGCGAATATGTCTGTACAGCTTTAGGAAAGGGTGGAAGAACTGAATTTGTTTCTGTTAGATTCGGCAACGTATTGGGTAGCAGAGGGAGTGTTTTGCCATTATTTATGGAACAAATCAAATCAGATGGTCCCTTAACGGTAACCCATGAAAAGATGGAAAGGTATTTAATGACAATACCGGAGGCGGTTTCCCTGGTACTTCAATCTGCAGTAATTGGAAAAGGGGGCGAGACCCTGATTCTTGACATGGGAAAACCCGTTAAGATTTTAAAATTTGCAGAAGATTTAATAAAACTTCATGGATATGAGCCTTATAGGGATATTGATATAAAAATTACCGGGTTGAGACCTGGAGAAAAACTTTATGAAGAGCTGTTGACAGCGGAGGAAGGGGCAATGGTCACCGAACACAAAAAAATATTCAGGGCCAAAATAAGCGAGCAATATTCCAGGAATGAAATTCAAAATATCATTGCTGAGTTTAATGAAACTATATACTCAAAAGATAACAATGATGAGGCGATTAAAAGTATGTTGAAAAAATATATTAAATGGTATCATGAGTAAAAATGACTTGAGGTTCTTATAATATTGAAAATTGGCCTTCTACAACTCAATTTTACCGTTGGGGACCTTGACGGCAATGCCAGCAAGATTATTCATGCTGTAAAAAGCATTGCGAACGATAGCGTTGACCTTTGCGTCACATCGGAGCTTGCCTTGTTAGGATACCCTCCTCGTGATTTATTGCTGAACTCCGCCTTCATGCAAAAGTCCATGGATAAGCTATCGGAAATTGCAGAATCAATAAAGAATGCACCCCCGCTTATACTCGGCTTCGCAGACATCAACCGCTCCGATGTTGGTTTACCTCTGTATAATGCAGCGGCTTTGATTCAAGAAGGCGAAATAAAAAAAGTATTTCACAAGACGCTTTTGCCCAACTATGATGTGTTTGATGAGACACGGTATTTTGAGCCTTCCACCGGGCCCGATAAAATTACAATTGGTGGTTATCGTATCGGGATAACCATTTGCGAAGATATATGGAACGATAAGTCATGCCGGCAAACAAAAAGATACCGTGTAAATCCTGTTGACCATCTGGCGTCCTCCGGGGTGGAGTGTATTATTAACATTTCAGCGTCGCCTTTTACAACCGGAAAGCAACAGACAAGAGAGACAATGATGTCGGAAATCGCCAGTAAGCATAAAACCCCAATAATATATGTTAACCAGGTGGGTGGCAGTGACGATATTCTCTTTGATGGAAGAAGTTGTGTGTTTAACGCTTCAGGTAAACTTATAAAGAGGTGCAAACTTTTCGAGGAAGATATTGTTACCATTGATTTAAATGATGATAAATTATTGCAAAAAATGGATGACGTTTCCGGTGAAGAGGAAATATGGAAGGCTTTGGTATCCGGAACAAGCGATTACATCCACAAATGTGGTTTTAAAAAGGCATTGCTCGGTTTGTCGGGAGGAATTGATTCAGCTTTAACGGCGGCTGTAGCAGTTGAAGCAATAGGGGAGGATAATGTATTGGGTGTTTTAATGCCCTCTCCCTATTCCAGCAACGGGAGCATTGATGACGCCCTGAAATTGGCAAGAAATTTGGGCATTCAAACCATAACTATCCCCATAGAGAAAATTATGGAGAGTTATTCTCATAGTTTGGCTGACTCTTTCAAGGAACACGAAGAAGATAAAACAGAGGAAAATATTCAATCCCGAATACGCGGCAATCTCTTAATGGCTCTTTCAAATAAATATAATTCTCTTCTATTAACCACGGGCAATAAATCCGAATTGGCGGTGGGGTATTGCACCATATATGGAGATATGTCAGGCGGTCTGGCTGTAATATCGGACGTGCCCAAAACAATGGTATACAAAATATCCGGCTGGCTCAATGAAGCTAAAGAAACAGATATTATTCCCGAGGCCATTATGGAAAAGCCCCCTTCCGCTGAATTAAAACCGGATCAGACTGACCAGGATTCCTTGCCGCCATATGAGGAGTTGGATGAAATTCTGCGTCGTTGCGTAGATTTGCATCAATCCAGCCAGGAAATTGTTGAAGCAGGGTTTGAGGAAGAAACTGTAAAACAAATATTGCACTTGGTGAAAATTGCTGAGTTTAAAAGAAAGCAGGCAGCTCCAGGCCTCAAGGTTACCGACCGGGCCTTTGGCACCGGTTGGCGCATGCCCATTGCTTGTAAGCCCCCAAAATAAAAGATAACCCGTCCCTAAATACCCCCGTCTCAACCCTTTCCTTCCTATAAGATCCCACCCATCAAACCTACGGACAACCTCCCGGCATTCAATTGTAGGTTAGTGAAGTAAGTTCTATAATAGAATAAGGTGTCTATTAGGGAATAACCCTATTTATTAAATGGGTGGTAATTCATAAGTAATGCTTGACCTTTCCATTATTATTGTAAATTATAATTCTAAAAACTATTTGGTGGACTGTTTGCAGTCCATTGAGCGGCAAACATCCGGGGTCTCTATAGAAGTATGGGTTGTGGATAATAACTCAAAAGATGGAAGCCCTGAAGAGGTGAGAAAAAGCTTTCCAAAGGTTCGCCTCATTCAGAATCCCGACAACCCCGGTTTTTCCACTTCTCTTAATAAAGCCCTGTCAAAAATGGAAGGGCGCTACGCACTTTTGCTTAATCCCGATACTCTTATCCTGGAATCCGCCATAGATCGTATGTTTCAATTTATGGAAAACAATTCCAAGGTGGGTATTCTTGGGCCCAAGGTTTACGATAACCGGGAAAAGACCTCCCTTCAGCATTCATGCCGATCCTTTCCATCCTTGCATAATGTGCTGTTTCATCGATATTCTTTGTTAACAAAGCTGTTCCCGGGTAACCCATGGTCGCGGAAATATCTACTGTCGGATTGGGACCACCAGTCGACTCGGGAAGTAGACTGGTTATCCGGCTGCTGTATGATGCTTAGAAAACAAGTTATAGAGGAGATAGGGTACTTTGATGAGGCATTTTTTATGTTTAGTGAAGATGTGGATTATTGTTACCGAACTGGCAAAGCGGGCTGGAAGGTCTTTTATTTTCCCGAAGCTGAAGTGGTTCACTTTATTGGGGCCAGCAAGGGAAAGGTGAAACCTCGAATAATTATAGAACGGCATAAGAGTATACGGCACTACTTGCGCAAGCACTGTATCAAAAACCCTTTTTTAGCCATTCTAATTGACCTTGTCATATTTCTCCGTGGGGGAGGAATGCTTCTGTTAAATGTTCTGAAATCATGATTTCCTTTTCTGACTATTTACTGATCTTTAGTTTACCTTTTATCCTTAACTTTATTGCCCTGCCTTTTTGGATTGGCATTTCCAAAAAAATTGGCATGGTGGATTCTCCTGTTGCGGGCAAGATTCATCAGCACCCTGTCCCTACGGGAGGCGGTGCGGTCATTATCCTAATATTTTACTTAACACTATGGGCACTTTTTTTTCATTATGGGGAAGGTTTTCCCATAGCAAAAGACTCCCTGGTGGGCTTGACACTTGCCGGGGGCATTATCCTTTTACTTGGCATGTATGACGATCTTAAGGATTGTAGGGTTCGCCACAAATTCCTTTTCCAGATCGT
>JAJDAS010000004.1 GCA_029261755.1 Nitrospinia bacterium | reverse complement strand
AATCCGGGTGAGGGACGCCTGTGTGCTGGAACCCTACATCGTTGATCTTTCGGAGCCTCTGGATAACGTGGTCCTGCATATGTCGAGCACCCATATCGGATCGGCCTTGGTGGTGAAAGATGGCAAGCTAGCCGGTATATTCACCGCCAACGACGCCTGCCGGTGCTTTGGCGAATTTTTGCGGTTGAATTTTCCAAAAGGTGATGGCGAGCTTGCCGCTTGAGGAAAGAGCTTTAACATCGAACATTGAACATCGAACACTGAACGTCGAAAAAGGTAAAAATCACTTATTCTTTTCGCTGGGAGGAATTAAAATATCCATGAAACTCAACAATCCTACGCTGAGAATAATAACGGTTTTGGTCTGCGGGGTTTTATGGTTAGGAACGGCGGGGACGGCCTTGGCGCAAGATGATGAAGCTCTGGCCAAGCAGCTCCGGGCGGAGGGCGCCCAGGCCCTGCGTGAGGGTAGACAGGAAGAGGCTCTGGCCATCTACAAGCGAAGCCTGGAACTCGACCACGATCCCAACATCGAGAAATTTGTAAAAAAGCTGGAGGGGGTTGTGCAAAAGCAACGGTTGCCGTCGAAACCCGCTAAACCTTACATCCCCCCTGTAGAACCTCCCACTCCAGCTGTTAAGCCTTCCCTTCCAATCGTTGAGTCTAACATTCCGCCCGAAGAAAGCTATATGGATGTTGCCGGCGCTTATGACACCGAACTTGGAGGCAGTTCTGTGGATTTAGTTTTGGAACAAGAGGGGAACCGGGTAACGGGAACCTACAACAAGGGCGCCAGCAGATTGGAAGGCACTATGATGGACAGATCCCTGAAGGGAAAATTTTACTACAATCAGGCTACCAGCCCCACAGGGATATTCGAGTTTATTTTTTCCGAAGATGGAACCCGATTCTTCGGGTCCTGGAAGAATGGCCTTACCGGCGAACCAAACAACCAGTGGGACGGCAAGCGAGCTGCAAAAAGGAAAGCCTCGCCTGTTGCGTCGGGAAACCTTACCCTGGAAAAGACCGTATTTGGTCCTTCTGAGAAAATAAAGGTCTACTTCCAGGCGTCATCTGCTTTTGCAGAGAATGCCTGGGTAGGAATTATTCCGTCTAATGTGTCACACGGAAGTGAAAGGGAAAACGATAAGCATGATCTCTCCTATCAACATCTCAACAAGCGTACCACAGGCCATTTGATCTTCAATGCGCCGGCCAAACCTGGTTCCTATGACTTCCGAATGCATGACACGGACAATAACGGGCATGAAGTGGCCTCGGTTTCCTGGGTGGTGGAATCCGCAGCTACAGGTGAAGTAAAAATAACTTCCGCATTCAGAGGAAACAGCCAATGGGATTCGAACTTTAACAAACTTCATCTCACTCAAAATGGCAACTCCTTTTCGGGCACTTACGAATATTCCGGTGGGAAAGTGATCGGAATCCTGGAGGGCAGAAGGCTGAAAGGGTGGTGGTTGGAAACCGATGATACCCAAGATTGTGGACCGGACAAGCGGTGGAGCGGACCTTATCTACTGGATTTTTCCGGGGATGGAAAATCTTTCACGGGCACGTACGGAAAATGTTCGGCGGGAGTTCAAACCTTTGAGTCCTTGGTAATGGACAATTCATGGCATGGTACATACCTATCGGGACAAATTGATTTTGGTTCACAGTAGGAAGAGCAAAAACCGGCAACGGATATTTAAAATCCTGGCGGTTTTAATTGGAAATTGGAAATTTTAAATTTTTCGCCCCAATAACCTGAAATTTGATTAAATTTCTCAATCCTGAAAAGCATGCTGGGCTTCAACTTCTACCAACTCAGCTTGAAAGCATGGAAATTACGGCTTCCGGAATCTTTGGCAAGCCAAGTTCCTTCTCCGCAGCGCCCACGGCTACGGCCTCCCTCGGCATACCGTAAACAACAGAAGTTTTCTCATCCTGCGCCACTGTCCTTGCCTCTGCCTGCCGCATTTTCAACAACCCATTAGCGCCGTCCTTGCCCATTCCGGTCAAAATAACGCCAATGGAATTTCGCCCAGCCGTCTGGGCGAAACTGTTAAAAAGGACTTCCACGGAAGGGCAGTGCCCGCATACCGAGGGACCCGGTTTCACTGTCAGGTAATATCTTGCCCCGCTTATTTTCAGGAGGATGTGTTTATCGCTGGGGGCTATCAAAGCTTTGCCGCTGATGAGGTTTTCTCCGTCTTCGGCCTCTTTCACATGGAGATTTGGGCAATTGTCGTTCAGCCTTCTCGCGAAGGCTTTGGTAAAGTTGGGGGGCATATGCTGCACGATGGCAATGCCAGGCATATTGGGAGGAAGCGCCTGGAGCACTTCCCGGACCGCCTCGGTCCCGCCGGTGGACGCTCCAATGGCCACCACCTTGTCTGTGGTTTTTACCAGGGCGGTTGTAGGTGCCATTTTTACCGGCGCTCCTGTTTTTTTTAGTACCTTTGCTTTGGAGGCCGCCCTGATCTTATCCACAAGGATGTTCATCATTCTGGGAAGTTGCCCGGAAACATCTGAAGCCGGTTTGGGGAAGATTTCTACGGCCCCGGCTTCCAAGGCCTGGAGGGAGATTTCGCAATTTCCTTCCACCAAAGAGCTTACGATAACGATGGGTAGAGGGCGATGCTCCATTAATACCTGGGTAAACTCCAGTCCATCCATCCTCGGCATTTCAATGTCCAGGGTAATCACGTCCGGTTTGAGTTTCACCACCATATCCCGCGCAGTGTAGGGTTCAGGCGCCACACCCACCACTTCTATATCTGCAAATTTTGAGAGGTTGGAGGAGAGGATGTTCCTGATTACCGCCGAATCGTCAACAATGAGGAGTTTTATTTTTTTCATTAATCAGTTTTAGAATATAGGTGTTTTGATTGGGAAAAAGGTAAAGAAAAAGAAAAAAACGCGCCCTTATGGGAGTTCTCAGCCCAGATCTTTCCCTGGTGGGCCTCTACAATGAATTTCGATATGGTAAGCCCGAGTCCCGTCCCTTTAACCTCTTTATGTTTTTCTTTGACCCGAAAAAAACGGTCAAATATCTTATCCAGGTTGTCAGGAGAAATACCTGAACCTTCATTCTGGACCGAGACCGTAAAATGGGAGCTATTGCTTTTGGAGAAGATATTAATAGCTCTTTGTTCACTGGAAAACTTAACTGCATTATCAAGGAGGTTGCCAATCACTTGGCTGATCCTATCCGGATCCCCGAGAATTTTATTTCCGATGGGTTGTAATGAATCGCGATGCCTTTCTCCGCAGCCAGTCCCTCCAGTGAACGGATAGTCCGGTTGACAATTGCATCCAAAATGGTCTCTTTGAAGTGGAAATCCGGCTTCCCGGTTCTCAGGTTGGAGAGGTCCAGCACATTCTCAATGAGCCTGGAAAGTCGTTCGCTCTCTTCAATGATGGTCTGCGCGCACCGGTTTTGCTTTTCAGGCGGAAATTCGCATTCGGCAATGGCTTCCGCGTATCCGAGAATGGATGTTAAAGGGGTGCGCAATTCATGGGAAACCAGTTCAATAAACTCGTCCTTCATTCGATCCATAGCTTTTAGCTCTTCATGTGCTGTCCAGAGTTCTTCCAGACGAACTTTTTCCGTCACATCATGAAAAGAAAAATAAAGAACGTCACTCTCGCGCAACATGATGCTAAAACATTTTATTTCAAGAATAATTTCATGTCCGTCCTTTCCGGTGTATTTTTTTCTAAGGGGGAGAGAAAGATGTACCGAACCATCACAATAGCTAGCCAATAGTCCATCCGGCCCGGAAAAAAGGGCGTGGCCATGTTCCATTATTTGCCGTTTTGGGTGACCGAAAAGATTTTCCACCGCCGGGTTTGCGTCAATAATTCTTGAAGTTGCGGGATCTAACAGAATGATAGCCCTCTGGTCCTGCTCAAAAACACCCCGAAAACGCTCCTCCGACTCGCTAAGCCGGTCGTGTGCTTCTTTCAAGCGGAGCATGGCCCTGACCCTGGCTTGGAGTGATGCTATTCCAACCGGTTTTACAACGTACTCATCAGCGCCCAACTCAAGAGCTTTTTCAATGTCTTTCGGATCTTCAAGACCGGATGTGATTACTATGGGAATGTAAGGCCAGCGCTTCATTTCTCTGATGCGGCGGGTTGCCTCGAAGCCATCCATTTCAGGCATTACCAGGTCCATGAGGATTAAATCATATGGAGCTTTATTGACCTTCTCCACAGCCTCATTACCATTACCGGCAGTCTCTATATTATAATCCGGGTTCTTTAAAAACTCAGAAAAAGAATGTCGGATGGTCTCGTCATCATCTACAATCAGGATTTTTTTCATTGGGCAAGGTCTTGTTTTCATGCTTGAAAATGATTTGAAGCTATAAATCAATCCAAAGATGTTTGAAATATTTAAATGAAAGAGAAAACCGCGAATGGATGCTAATTAGGTATTAACTATCAGGATACAATTCTTTTGTGCAGTCGTGGCAAATGTCGTGCGAAAATTCGGCTTCGGAATGATTTCTAAGATAGGTCTCCAGCACCTCCCAATCCCCTTTGTCGTTATAAATTTTTTTACAATTTGCACAGATAGGAATAAGGCCTTTCAGCGTCTTGATCTCTTTCAGTGTTTTTTCTAATTTTTCGTTTTTTATTTTTAATTCCATGGTCAAGCGCTTTTTCCCTATGATCAGGCTTCTTTTTTCCAGAGCGTTATTGATAGAGATTCCAAGTTGTTTAAGCTTCACAGGTTTTTCAAGGAAATCATAGGCTCCAGCTTTCATACACTGGATTGCCATATCCAAATCACCCACGCCCGTAACCATAATGACAGCGATGTCGGATTCTTCCTGCTTAATGGCCTTGAGAACATCAAGTCCCGACATCCCTGGCATGCTAAAATCCAAAAGGATTAAATCCGGCTTAAAGAGCTTTGCTGTTTCCAGGCATTCCTTACCATCATTAGCTTTTTCTGTCTGGAAATCTGAAAACTCAAGATAATTTCCTAGTAAGTCCAGAATCATAGGTTCGTCATCTACTATAAGAACTTTAACTTTTTCTTCTTTCATTGAACCTTTTTGAAATTCAGTTTACGGAAACGCCCATTTGCTTAGTTCAACTGCCGTCGGGGCACTATACTGAGCTACACCAGGCTTGATGGAGATTCACTTGAAATGGATCATAATTCGGGGTCTTTTCAAAAACTAAAATAGAGGGGGCAAAGATAATTTATAAGTGTTTTGGAGTTGTTATGCGCCAAAATCATCAAGCAAAATGGCCGGTTCGTCGAACCCAAGTTGTTTTAGTTCGGTCTCATTCCATAAAGAGGAAGGGGCAATATTGAACTGATTCAGCCCATTATTAGCGTCTTCGGAGTGGGGGGACGCGATGGAAGCCAGTTTAAAATAATATTTGGCTGAAGCTATTTCATTTTCCTGCAATTTTTGATGGGCTTTATTGCAGAGTTCCGCGCAGCTATTTTCTAACTGGGCTGTTGCGTTTTCGAATGTCTTGTCCGTTTTAGCAGCTATTAAAAAATTCTTCATAGCTGCAGGGAGATCTCCGTCAGCTTTGTAGGCCATTCCCTGGTTATAAAGGTATCCTACCCTATCTCCCGTGATATCGTATTGTATTGCTTTGGCGTAAGCCTCTATAGCTTTTTTCAACTTTTTTGTCCTCCTGAAAGCCACGCCCAAATTATTGTAAAGATCCGGGCGTTCCCCGGCGACGGTTTCTATGAAAGGGGCGGCTTCTTCAGGCAAATTATGCTTCAACAGACTTAAAATGATTTCTTCATAAAGCTCAATGTCTTCTTTGGATATCTTTTTTTTCACGACATTAAAAAAAGGCAGGGCCTTTTGATTATCTCCCTTTTCCAGCCAGGCCTTCCCAAACTCAATCAGGGACTTTGGATCTACCGGTTTTAGATCCTGGGCTTTTTTCAGCGCATTCTCGGCATCACCTTTCCTTCCCGTTTTTTTGTAGGCATTGGCCAGCATGATTAGTGTTGAGGATTGCTCAAAATCGTGCTTAATTGACTCTTCAAATTTTGATATGGCCTGGTTGGCATGGCCCTGGGACGCCTCCATTAATTCATTGGCTTCCTTTTCGTCCTGGCTTCTTTTTGCTCTATATTCGGATTCGGCGGCCCGGGCCGAATGAACATTACCGATTTTGGCCAGGCTTTGGGCCTGGCCCTTTTTGTCCTTTTCATTTTCAAATAATTTGCTGGCTTTTTCCAGCGTGATAATCGCTTTTTCCTCCATATTGTCAGGCTCTTCCAAAACCAGGGACAGCTTTAATTGGGCCTCTCCCAAAAGGTCCAGCAAATCCACTTCTCTTACAGTTTGCGCGGTTTCTTTTTCGTCTTTAATCGCTTCCAGGGCGGATTCAAAGCTTTTTACCGCGTCTTCGTACAAGGTTTTTTTCATCATCATTTTCCCATATTCCATCAAAGCCCCGCAGTTCTTGGGTTTTAAATCCAGTGCGTTGCCAAATTCTCCAACGGCTTTGCCGTATTTTCCCTCGTTCGCAGACACCTTTCCGTCTTTAATTTTTTCGCCAACTATCTTGACAACCTGCTCCGGGGCGCCGTGTAGCACCTCTTGTTTCATTTTTTTGGCCTTTTCATTTTTTATGTCCAAGGCAATGGAGAGGTTTAGCATTTCTATAATGTTGTTAATGTCACCAATGGGTTCTTGAGCCAACTTTTCCGCTTTTCTCAATGTTTTTATAGAAATAGCGTTAAGCTTTTTCTCAAGAATATCCTGATTATGCGGTTTGGTCACATAGTTATCCACCCCTGTCTGAATCGCCTCTACCACCCTCTCGCTGGAGGCCTCGGCCGTGACCAAAATTACCACCATATTGGAGATACGCGGGTCCTTTTCCCGGCGAATCTCCTTGAGCAACTCTAGCCCGGACAGGCCGGGCATGTGCCAGTCCAGAAAAAGCACCTTGGGTATCTTCCAACTTAGTTCAGGTTCATACGTCCTATAGTTCTCTATAGCTTTTTTGAGATCAAAAGAAGCTTTTGGACCATAAATCGCTGATATGTTTTTTGGGTTAAATCCGATCTTTCCTAATATTATTTTGGAAATGTTGCAGATGGTTGCAAAGTCATCCACAATGCAGACCTGTATTTTATCTCGTAGCTCCATGGCCTGTTTTTTGCCAAGTTCAACGTTTGGAGAGTTAGAATTGTTCATATTTTTGTCCTTTATTTTTGTTTTACTGAAACGCGATGAAAAGTATCGACTCTTTTTTGGGGCGGGTCATTCGCCCTTGCTCTTATATAAAGGGATAATAAATTTAATGCTGGTTCCGCAGTTCGGTGTAGAGTCTATTTCCATAGTTCCGCCCAATTTATCTATATTCGTCTTCACTACATCCATGCCCACGCCGCGCCCCGAAAGGCTTGTGGTTTGTGTGGCGGTTGAAAAGCCCGGATGAAAAATAAATTGGAAAATTTCGTTATCGGGCATCTTTGCGATTTCTTCTTCCGTAGCCAACCCTTTTTCCAACGCCTTCTCTTTAATTTTTTCAGCGGCTATTCCCTTGCCGTCATCCTCAATGGAGAACAACATTTTCTCATCTTCGAGCATGACCATAATGGTTATGGTATTTTTTTCCATTTTCCCAAGGGCCGTTCTCTCTTCCGGGGTTTGGCCCCCGTGATCAATAGAGTTTCGCAATATATGTATGAGGGGTTCCCTGATTTTTCTTACAATATAACGGTCGACTTTTTCATCGTTGCCATAAATTATAACCTCTACGCTTTTCCCCAGGGGCCTGGCCATTTTGGCGGCTTGAGCCGGAATGTCGCTTAGAATGGAGTCAAAAGACTCCAGGCATGCCTCATTAATAACGGTTGAAAGTTTGTCCGCCGTTCCGATTACCTTGGCTTCATACAATTTTTTCAGCTTGGCAATACTCGGATGGTGGCTATTCTTTTCTAAAATCCTAGTTATCACAGCCATGCCTTCATTATGCCGTGAATTTTCCGCAAGGATTCTTTGAAAAACATCGGCTTCAATGGTTATGGCCTCGTCTTCTTTGCGTGTTGATTTAAGGTCGTCCATCACTTCCTGCAAAACGTCCTCCATATCCCCGGAAATTTGGGGCTCGACCCGAACCTCTTCCTCGGGCGAAGCTATGATTTTTCCCAGGTCATCCAATATTGTGGTTGAAGCTATGATATCGTCGCGCTTGCCTGCGGCATGATTAAGCATTGAAGAAAGAAAATTGGAGCTACTAAGCAGAACACCAATGGAAGTAGAAGTTACGGAGTATTCTTTTTTATCCACGCCTTTTAAGAAATCCTCCATCTTATGGGAAACATCCTGGAGTTCGTTCAATCCGAACATACCCACGGCTCCTTTGAAGGTATGGAGGTTCCTGAGGATTCTATCCATTAGGCTTTTGTCGTCCTTAAACCTTTCTAACTCTATGAGATCTCTTTCCACTTCTTCGACTAGTCCGTTAATATCTTTGTAAGAATCTTCGTCAAGCTCAAACATTTTTTCTCCCGTTTAATTGATTAGATCGGAAACCACCATCAAAAAGGATTCGGTGGGCACATGCCAATCTTTTTCTTTCGTAATAACATGTACTTCCCCTTTTTCATCATTCAAACAAACAGCGGTGCTATGGGCCTCTTTAGCCGCCAGAACAACTGGTTTATTCATTTCCGGTGCGCCCCGAAAAACCACAATGCCGTAATCGGAAATATGGCGCATAGCCTCTTTTGAATCTGCCATATACTCGAAATATTTAGCTCCCAATCCTTCTTCCAGGTCTTCTAAAAGGTGTTGAATGCCCTTGTCATATTGGTTGCCGGGGTCCCTTTCAGCAATAACTAAAACCCTCCTACTTTTTTCCAGGGCATTTTCCGTCTCTTTGACTAGCTGTGAGGAAAACGCTTTAAAAGATAGAATAAAAGTGGTGACAAAGGGCACACCTGCTTTGTTTGTGCGTCCCGGTCGGCTCTCCACCTTTATTGAGCCCCCACATTTATCCATTAAATACTTTACAAAACTTAACCCCATTCCCGTGCCGTCAATGGCGCTTGCTTTCGCCAAGCAGGAACGCCAGTGAGACCTAAAGATGTTTTCGGCCAAATCCTCCCGATTTATCCCTAACCCCTGGTCGCTCACCGTTATTTCCAAGGTCCGGGAAACGCTGTCGGCAACCACTTCGGAAGCAATGTGGACTTCGCCTCCAATGGAATTATATTTTATGGCGTTGGAGACAAGATTATTCATTACACGTTGAAATTGCATAGAATCAAAAAAAATTCTTTCCTCTGCGGCCAGGTCCCAGGTTACTTGAACATCATTTTTCTTCTTTTTAATGAGGGATAAATATTCACCCTTTTTACGATATTCCTCAAGGAAATGATGAACGGGTATTTCCTCATTGTGGGTTTTTTCCAGCTTGTCAATCACATTAACCAACTCCAATGCGTCACTAATAGAATGGTTAATACGTAGAAGGCTCGGTTTAGCATTTTCTGCGGCATTTTTTGAAAGAGATTCCGTCTGGGCCATGACGGCGATCAGGGCTCGTTTAAAGTCATGATTGATAGCGCCAAACAAAAAACTTTGGAGTTCAACCTGTTTGCAACGCTTCTCAACATCGAAAAGGGCTCTTTTAAGTTCCTTGGTTTTAAATGTTAATTCCTCATTTATTTTTTTTAGTTTTACTTGAGCCCGCTGTCGGTCCAGGACCCTCCCAAATTGCCGCCCTAATGCGTTGCCCATGTTTTTCAAGAGATCTACATAAGAATCCGGCAATTGTCTTTGGGGAATGTTGGCGATACCGATTAGAGCGTATTTATTGGGCGATCCGCTTTGGGAATCAAGATCAATGATGGGGTAAAGATAGGATTTTCCCTCATATTTTCCGCCAGTCTGCCCGTTGTTTTCCTTATTTTTAATAATTTCCACTTTCCAAATTTCGTCTTGGAAAAAAGCTTGGTTGGCAGTGGATCCGCAGCGCTGGCCGACCATATTATCACCCTCGTTGGTGGTTTTTTTTGTTGAGGCAACCACCACCAGCCGCTCCTGGTTTTCCTCCCGAATAGGTGCCATGAAGGTAATATTTTCCCCTTCAAATATCTTCTTTTCCATAAGATCCTGGAGTAAGCATTGATATAATTCAGGGATTGTAATGCTTGAAACTTGATCCACAGTTTTTAAATAATCGTCAATTAAGCTAAAAGAGCGATAAAGAAATTTACCGAAATTCCTTTCGACTCGCATCCACTCCTTTTCCTGGACCAGTTCCAAGGAACTTTCCAACTCGGCGATTTTCTTTTTTAAAGACGTTTCCAAGCAAACTATACGCTCCCCTGCTTTTATGCGGGATTCCAGTTCAACGGGATCAAAAGGTTTAGTTATGTAGTCGTCCACTCCCATTTGGAAGGCATGGGCCATTTCTTCTGATTCGTTTTTTACTGTCAGCATGATAATGTAAGTAAAGTTTCTTTTTTCTTCTGATTTAATTCGCGAACATAAGACCACCCCTTCCATGCCTGGCATCATCCAGTCAACAATGGCCATTTGGATTTCATGGTCGGCCCTGAAAAATTTCAAAGCCTGGTTGCCATCTTCAGCCAAAACCACTTCATGGTCCCATCTTTTCAAAGTGGTACTTAAAAGGCTTCTCAGGTGTGGATCATCTTCCGCAACAAGAATTTTCATATAATCTTTTTTCTTTTAATAATCAATTTCCCAACAGCTCTTCAATTTTTCCCAGTAGTTCCTTGGCATGAAAAGGCTTCGCCATAAAGGCGTCTGCTCCCGCTGCGAGCCCTTCCTCCTTGTCTTTCTCCTGCCCCTTAGCCGTCAGTAAAAGGACTTTGGTGTCCTTGGTGGAGTCCTCGGCCTTTATCTTCTTGCATACTTCAATGCCGGTCATGCCCGGCATCAAAATGTCCAGTACTACCAGGTTGGGACTTTTGGTTATTACCATCTCCCAAGCCTCGTTGCCGTCTTCGGCTTGGATCACCTTGAACCCTTCTTCTTTTGCGGAAACCGGTCTGCCTGGGGATGCTTTTTCAACTTCAGGTGATTTTTCGCAGGAAACTTGATCGGATTGAAAATAATCACGGTTTCCAAGAAAAAATTCTTTTTTTACAATTTAATTTTTTAGAGACAAACTCTTCGAGGATTGCAATTAAGGCTTAATATAGCAATTAACGTACCATAGGGCAACATGTCTACAACCTATTGAAAATAAAGGAGTTTGGTGGAGTGATGATAGAGAGGACGGCCAACAGTGAGGCATAATTATGTTTCACGTGTGTCTCACTAGTGCTTT
Source organism: Nitrospinia bacterium (assembly GCA_029261755.1). Taxonomy (GTDB): domain Bacteria; phylum Nitrospinota; class Nitrospinia; order JACRGO01; family JACRGO01; genus JACRGO01. Next base: position 7,422 of record JAJDAS010000004.1, on the reverse strand, counting down.
GCATGTGTCTCAAGAGAGACGCTTTTCGAGTCAGGCTATGCTATGACAGCATAGATGTGAATTAAAGCATTTGAGTGTTACGAAAAAAGCAAGGCGGGAAAACGTGAATCCGGCATCTGATAACCTGAGTTGTTTCTGGCTACTTCTTGTGAGTTTTGGGAAAGGGGTGACCATATCTTTCCACCGGCTTTATTAATGGGCACTTCCAAAAACTCACTTTTTTAAAGAAACCTACCGCTAATTCCCCCTTAGTCAAGGGGGTTAGGGGGATGTAAAGGGAGTTTTTGGAAGTGCCCTAATGTTGATAGTATAGTGTTTCAAAGTTCCCCCATTTCAATCCAAAAAAATCACACCGGACTTTAAAACTTTCCGTCCATCGTGTTCAATGGAGCAGCTATACCGGCCAAAGCCCTCTTTTGCATGGACGAGAATGGACGCCCCATCCTGACCGGTATGCTCCGAAAAGCGATAGCCCTCTGTTTTTAAAATTGGCAGCAACTCGTCAATGGGCGTTCCCTTTGGCGCCAGGGCGCATGCTTTCTCCACCATCTTTTTCCCTTGATGAAGGTCCCACCAGCTATAACCCGCCGAAAGCGAAAAAATGATAAGGATCGCTGCAATGGACTTCAGAAACAAAACCCCCATGCGTCCCGTCAGTCCCTTTTCATTTTTCATGGTTCGTTAATCCTTTTTGGTCGGCGTTTAAACCAAAACAGCAATAGCATTCCGGCCATGCCCGAAACGATGCAAAGAAGGTGCAAGTGATCGATGGATATGGCGTACAATAGTCCGTTCCCTTCCATAAACGGCGCCAGGGGTTTTACGTCCGAATGCATAACGCTGTCCAAAAGCACATGGCTCCAGGCGCCGATTAGAACGCCGGAAATCGCCGACGTCAGTGTGGTGTTTTCTTTGCAAAGGAAATCACGCGCCTCCTGAAAGCGTCCAGTCCCAAGACTCAGGCCACGAACCCATCGATAGATGGGAAGTCCTGCTAATAGGGCCAGGAACGCTACCGCCGTGGAACCGGGAAGGGTGTGCGCGAACCGGTGAATGGGCCATGCCCCTTGCATCATATAAAAAAAAGTTTCCAGGTCAATAAGGATCTGGACCAACACAAAAAAGAACAGGCTCATCCTGCTGCGAATGATGGACTTCAGGGCAACCCCTGGTCCTAAATGAAGGGGCGTAAAAGGCATGGGGAAATTCCAAAAACAATGATTAAAATAATAGACAAAGATCTTTGAAATTTCTTTTAACCACTAATCTTCACTAATTTTTAAATGATTTTATTAGTGTTTATTAGTGCCCATTAGTGGTTAGCATTTTATTTTACGCCAGGTACCAGTATTTCCTGGAGGGAGGCCCGAATCTCGGGAGAAAGCACTGGTTCTCCAACCTGGGGATCATGCAGGTTTACCTGGAGGATTTCCATATCGTCCACGGAAGTAAACTCATGGTCCCCGTTGGAATCCATGCGAACCCGTATCAAAAGCAGCGCTTTCGAAGAGTCGTGTACCTTTGAAAGGATGGTAGATTTTTCCGGCAAAAGAGGCCGCAGGTTTGTTCCGTTCAAATCCGAAAAATAGCAAACCAAGGCATCTTTTCCATTGATCATCCCATCTTCGTTAGTGTCGGAGGTTCTCATCTCCCAGTAGAGTTTGCCTTGGGGAACAAAGTTCGGCTTCTCTTTCGAACCATGTTTGGCATATTTCAATTGCGAAATCAGGGCCGGACCCTTAAGGAAGAGGCTCTGTTCTCCGGTAGCCACATTGCGGATCAAGACATTTTGGATCTTGCCGGAGCGGCCATATTGTGAAAATACACAATTCGTGGGTTTCCGGCTGCTATAACCCATAATGGATTTTTTTTCTTCCAGTTCTGCCACGGCAATGGGTATTAAATGAAAATCGGATTTAGGGATTACCACCGGATCACAAATAATCAGGGACCTTCTGGTGTCTTTATCCCTTTCCGACGATTTCACGGGGGCCACCTGCACCCCGCCGCTCCTGTCTTGCTTGTTCCCGAAGTATACAAAGGCGGTTATCAGAGCCATGACGGTAGCGAAGAGAATCGCAAGCCCGGCCGTGGCCTGAAATAATTCCTTGAAAAATTTTTTGAGCGCCATATTCTTGCCTGTGTTCTTTTGAAAAGTTACCCGGACTTTAACAAAAAACTTTTTTAAATGCAAAAAATCTTTTAAAATCAAAAAAAACAAAATATTATCGCGCAGAGACGCAGAGACGCAGGGAAAAGATAAAAACAAAATAATAGAATTATTCTTTTGCCTTTCTCTGCGTCCCTGCACCTTTGCGCGAGTAAAGTTTTTGTTCTTGTTTTGTGCCGTAAGTAGTTGCGCATAAAATTTTACCCATGGAGTTAAGGGAAACCTTAGATATTCCGATACAGATAAAGCATATATTTTTTTTGAAAGGTTCACCACGGCGATGCCAAATCGGAAAACCCTAATTTTCGCCATATTGATTCTATTAACGGTGGCATTTCCGACCTATGGAAAAGCAGATGTAACTGTTGGCTTAACCGGCGGCCTTGCCATACCCGGCAATCAAGACCTGAAGTTTCGGGAACACGGAGCCAACGGGGCGGAGATCCAAAAAGTTAACCAAAAAGATGTGGATGAATCTCTCGGTTCGTTTGTCAGCCTCAATGTCACGAAATGGGGTAACAGGGGAAACTCTCGTCGTTACGGACTCCAGCTAGAGACCATGTATTGGCGTACCTCGGTAAAACCGGCCTCCGTTCCCTCCCTGCCCTCCGTACCGACGTACACCATGGACCAACATCGTGTCTCCGGCTTCATCAACGCCCTTTCCCGTCTTCCCCTTTATCCTCATCTTGGCCGTTTTCCCCGCAAACGTAAGGGCCGATCTCGCGAACCGGTTTATGCTTATGCCGGACTGGGCGCCGGCGTGGTGTACTCCAACATCAACCACGGAGCTGATGGTTGGGGGCCGGGTTTACAACTTCTCGGAGGAGTTTCCATTCCCCTGAAATCGAAATTCCGATTTCGTTTAGAAGGAAGATTCCTTCTTGCGCCGGACGTAGACTCTTCCCCTAAGGCGGGTTGGACCGTGGACACCTCAGGCTCTCCTACCCGATGGCGCATCCATCCCCACCTGGACTCCCAGTTCTTTTTACTTCAGCTTGGCCTCGACTGGCGTTTATGATAATGGAATACAGCGCTTGACTCGACCACATACTCCTGCCCCTCTCCGAATAAAAAACTCCTGACGTCTGTAAGTGGGGAAACCCAAGAGTTGAAAATATGACTATCTTACGTTACTATAGTCATATATATTAGTCATAAAATTAAGCGGAGGGAATCGTGCAAGTATCGAAAGGTGTCCTTAAAGCAAAAATGCTGGAGTATTTCCGCCAGGTTGAAACAACAGGGGAGGAAATGATTGTGACGGACAGGAAAAAACCGGTCCTGAGGGTGGTTCCCTATGAAAAGAAAATAGCCCCGGATGAGCTTTTTGCCGATTTGCGAGGAAAAATGAAGGTTAAGGGCGATATCAACGAGCCCGCTTCCAAACCCGGAGATTGGAGCGCCCTCAAATGATTCTTTTGGACACTTGCGCCCTTCTTTGGTGGGTGTTTGACGATAAAAGGTTTTCTAGAAAGGCAAGGCCCTATATCCGAAAAATGGAAACATCCTTTGGGTATATCAGCTCCATTTCCATCTGGGAGATAGGAATAAAAATCAATAAGAAAAAGATTGAAATTCCTATTTCAATAGAAGAGTTTACCGCCAGAATCAAAAAATCGGGTGTTGTCAAAATTATTCCAATTGATGAAGCCCTTTGGATAAAAAGCCTTCAATTAAAATGGAAAAACCTGGACCCGGCGGACAGGATCATTGTTTCCACCGGTATTCATTTGGATGCTCCCATTATCACATCTGATAAAGCTATCAGGGCGTATCACAATAAGGTTATTTGGTAAGACGTTAGGGGCAGGTTCTTTTCAAGTCTTCCCGCTAATTCTTCTGTAGGCGAATCTTAGCTGCTTTTTGCCATAAATGACAGAGGCTGACTATATCTCGTCGAAAATTAAGTAATTTGCCAGCTGGCGATATGTGCCCATTTTTTCTGGCCCGGTTTCAAGGTTTACTTTCAAATTGACAAAAGCTTAAAAAAAGAACATACATAAAACGCTTAGGAAGGCAGGAAGGGCAGGAAGAAAAAAAGGCTTTAATTTAAGGTTTTAATTTCCTGCAATTCCTGCCTTCCTAAGGGGAAAAAGCTTTAGGTTTTGCTTTTTAAATAAAACAGCTGTAATAGATTCTATCAAAGTCTTACGTATGCCTACATTCATGTAGTTTTATCCCCATATTTAACAAATTGGGACATGCTCTTTGCTCCCTACGCTTCGCTCCCTGTACCCCACACCCTCCCCCATCATTCCAATCCCCAAAGAATGTGAGATCTCGGAATACCCTTGAATTTTTAGTCCGGGTGCTTCTTCCATTTCAGTCCCCGGTGCCTCTTAGCCTTTTCCTGCTCCACGTGCCTTCCCGCTTCTTCGCGCAGCCAGTGTTTGATTCCGGCAAAGGGATTGGTCTCGCTCCGGGAGTCGAAGACAAGCAGGGCCATCGCCGTTTCTTTAGGTGGAGCTGATGCACCAGGCGGTATCCCGGTTGCCCGGCCAAGTCCCATAGCAAGGTTTCGCGGGTCTCCACCTGTCCCGCTTTGATGTTCATTCGCGACCATTCGCGGCTAAGATGTTTTTTAAATTTCAAACATCTCTTGCCATTTTCCTCGCATTGATTTATAACTTTTAAGCATCCATGAACCTTATAGCTTTCTACACAAAGATTGTTACATTAAAAAAAGCCATTGATAGTCGATTAATGACGGCATAGCCCAATGGTAACGCAGTTTAATGACAGCGAAGCGTAATGACGGTTTAAAAATGACGGCGAAGCCAAATGACTATTAATGACGGTTTCCAATGACGATCTTCCAATGACGGTTTAAAATATGAAACTCAAAATCCTCCACCTCTCCGACCTCCATTTCAGCTATGAGGAAATGGTGGGCGAAAACTGGGCCACGGAACAATTCAACCGCGACGTAGTAACCAGTTCTCTGCTGAAATACCTGCAAAAGCGTTATGAGAAGAAAGAGAAGCCGGATCTGGTTGTCGTCACGGGCGACATAGCCAAAAGTGGTAAGCGGGAGGAATACCGTGTGGCAGAGGTTTTTTTCAACGGACTCCTCGATTCTCTGAGCCTTCCCCGCGAACGCCTCTACCTGGTCCCCGGTAACCATGACGTGGATAGGAAACACGTCCCCAATGCCCATATCAAAACCATTTACCGTTTTGAGGACCAAGACACGGTTTCGGATATTCTGGTTGACCCCGGAACCTTTGCCCTCCTCACAAAAAAGTTCGAGGAGTTCAACAGCTTTGCGGCCCAGGCCATGGGGCGCCGCCTCTATGATAAAAAACTCTACCGTTACACCGATACCCTGAGAATTGATATGGGAGGAAGGGAGGTTCCCATAAACCTTGCCGGACTCAACTCCTGCCTCTTTGCGGGATATAACGGAGATGACCAGCAGAAGCTGGCCTTTAGTCTCCGGCAGGTCCATGATGCCGTGAACCAGCAGGACGAAGCGGCCCGACTTTCCATCGCTATGTTTCACCATCCCTTTGAATCTTTTCATCCCTGCGACGAAGTTGCCCAAAAGAAACTCCGCGACAAATTCGATCTCCTTCTCTGCGGCCACCTCCACGATCCCAAGAAGTCCATCATGCCGGACGAGACCAACCGCGCCCCCATGATTGGGGCGGGGGCTTGTTATGAAAAAAGAGAGAGCCGGAACAATTTTAATGAAATCATTATTAATCTGGCAAACGGTGAAGGAAGGGTGGGTTTTCACCGCTATTTTCCCGACGACGATTGCTGGAACCGGGAAGGAACCCTTTATCCTCAAAACACAAACGGAGAGTACCTTTTCACCCTCCACCGGCTGGTGAAAAAGAAGCTTACCGAAGAACCAAAAGAGCAAAAACCGGATGAAGCTACACTCTTAGCGCCACCGGAACGGACACAAAAGGAAACGGATGTTACTTTTATCCACGACTACCTTCGTCCGGAACAGTTCACCGGCAGGAGCGAAGAGAGAAAACGCCTGGGCGAAATTATTAAAACCCGAATCGACCCGGCCACAAAAAAGAACGTCTCCCTGGCCTCCGTCATCGCCGTGGGGGGCATGGGGAAGTCCTGCCTTATGCGGGAGGTGGTGGAGGAGTCCGGCAAGTCGGGGGAATTCTCCCGCCTAATCTGGTTCTCTTTTTACGAGGCGCGGCTTGAGACAGAGGGCTATTTCTTCAACGAAACTCTCCGCGCCCTTGGGGGACTTCCAGGGCAGGAGGAGAACACTACACTGGATGCCGCCGGAGTAAGCCGTCTGCGGGAGGAACTCTGCCGGTTATTGGACCGGGGGAGCCCGCCCTCCTCTTCCTGGACGGACTGGAGGTGATCCAGCACGCAGATGGGGAGAAAAACTTCCATTTTGGCAATATTAAAGAGGAATTCCGGGAGGTGTATAAACTTCTGGCCCACATCTGTAACAGCAGGGGCTCCCTGGTCTTTGTGAGTAGCAGGGCAGGTCTCCGGGAGTTTTTCGGCGTGGCCAACAGCCTGGAAATCCCCCTCTACACCTTCTCTCCCGACGAAGGGGCCATGTATCTCAATGGCATAGGGGTAGAAGGGACGGGGGAAGAACGAAAAAGCTGCTCCGAAATCCTACAGGGGCATCCCCTCTCCCTTAAGGCTGCGGGCATACTCCTGTTGGAACGGGGACTGGACGCCAAAGACATGGCGGAAATCACCGGCGACCCGGAACTCTTCAAGCAATGCTCCGAGGGGGAAAAGGTCTCCCGCATTATCGATGGCTATCGGAAGGGCCTGACGGAGGGAGAGCATTTTCTGAAAATGCTCTCCCTCCACCCTCGCTCCGTGGGGGAAGAACATTTCTCCGTGCTGATTTCCGGATATATAGGGACATCGGAAGACAAACGGCGGGCACGGGAGGAAATCCTCCTACCTTTAACGAAAAAAGGGCTTTTGGAGGGATTGGAAGACTCCTCCGGGAGAAAAGGCTGGAGCGCCCACCCTCTCATGAAGTTCGCCTATGGCCGGTGGCTGGAAAAGGGGGAGAAACGCCACGGCCATGAGAGTTACGCCAAGGCCTCGGCCTCCTCCCCGGATTGCTCCGGCCAGGCAGAGGACGCCAAATCCCTGGAGGAGTTGCAACCCTTCCTGGACGTGGTCCACCACTATCTGGAGGCCGGGAACTATCGGGCCGCCTGGGATATTTATCGGAATAAAGGCGTTGGTCAAAAGCTTTTATATCTCGGTTACGCCCGTCTTCTCCTGGAGTACGG
>JAJDAS010000003.1 GCA_029261755.1 Nitrospinia bacterium | reverse complement strand
AGTTGTAATTAAATTTTTTTGCATGTTCTTCGCGAAATTTGTGAATTTCTTCTACTATTGGATCTTTCCACATTTTTAACCTCCCATAAGTTCTAAAGGTGTCGAAATTGTTGGCATTTCGTAGCCTTCTTCAAAACATATTTTGGTAATTTTTTTTTACCTTAAAAGCAAAACCTAAACCTTTTTCCCTTAGGAAGGCAGGAATTTGAGGAAATTAAAACCTTAAATTAAAGTCGTTTTTTCCTGCCTTTCCTGCCTTCCTAAGCGTTCTAAGTATTTTATTTTTTTCTTAAACCTGATTAGAAACTCTTTAATGACGCTTTAGCATTAGCGATTACAGCCTGCCCCAGGGCAAGACCTCCGTCATTTGTGGGAACCTGGTGATGTGTAAGCACCTGAAACCCCTCCTCCAGCAAACGTCCGTAAAGATAGTTAAAGAAAAAAATGTTCTGAAAGACCCCGCCGCTGAGGCCCACCCGGTTAACGCCGCAGAACTCCCTGGCCTTTAATGCCGCTTTCAGAAAAATCTCCCCAAGACTTAAGTGAAATCGTGTGGCGATTTTCTCTCTCTCTTCTCCTCTTAACATATCCTCAACCACAGCTCGAAAAAGGAATTGGATCGGCAAAGCGCCGGCTTCAACTTCTAATTGTTTTATCTCCAGGTAAATGTCTTTTTCGCTTTCGTCCATGGTTGCTTCCAACTCCATGGCGGCCTGGGCCTCGTAGTTGATTTCACAACGAATATCCAGAACGGCGGAGATGGCGTCGAAAAGCCTGCCACAACTGGAAGTTAATGGAGAATTCAACCCTCGTTCCATCATTTGCACAATAACCATGATTTCCTCTTGAGTCCTTGAACGAAGGAAAGGGAGGTCCATATCCAAAAAATTTCTTTCATAAACAGCGTGGAGATAACTCAATGCCATTCTCCAGGGTTGCCTTATCGCCGCTTCTCCCCCAGGCAGTGCTGTGGGTTTGATCCATGCGAACCGTTCAAAATTTTCATAATCCCCAACTAGTACTTCCCCTCCCCAAATGGTGCCGTCTGTACCATAACCGGAGCCGTCAAGAATAATCCCAATGCTCTTTTCCTCCACGCCGTTTTCCGCCATTACCGAGGCCAGGTGGGCATGGTGATGCTGTACACCCACCAGAGGAATGTTTTTCTGCTCCAAGGCCCATTTCGTGGAAAGATACTCCGGGTGCAGGTCATGGGCAATCACTTCCGGTGTTATTTCCAATAGCTTTTGGAGATGCCCAATGCTGTTCTTAAAGAAGGCAAAGGCGGACGGGTTATCCAGGTCTCCAATATGTGGACTGAGAAAAACTGCGTTGCCCCGAGCCAGGGCAACGCAGTTTTTCAATTCACCTCCGCAAGCGAGAATCTGTTTTCGGATAGGAGAGGCGAGGAGTACCGGTGCAGGCACATACCCCCTGGAACGTCTCAGGATTTGCGGTCCGCAGGTTGAAATTCCAGCGATGGAGTCGTCGCATCGTTGCAATATCTCCCGGTCGTGCAGAAGAAAGATATCAGCAAGCTTGGCAAGCCTTTCCATTGCCTCATTGTTACCCATGGCGATGGGTTCTTCGGAAAAATTTCCGCTGGTCATTACCAGAGCTTCAAAGTTGCCGCGCAAGAGCAGGTAGTGCAACGGGGTGTATGGGAGCATGAAACCTAGCCGGTTGTGTCCCATGGCTATGGATGGAGCAAGGGCATGATCCGGCCTGGCCCGCAAAAGAACTATGGGCCGTATGTGGTGGCAAAGCGTCTTTCTCTCCTCCTCTGATATCAGGCAAAATTTTCGGATGAACTCCAGATCCGGAGCCATGAGGGCAAATGGTTTTTCCGCTCTGCCTTTTCGTCGTCTCAGCTCTCGAACTGCATCATCGTTTTGGGCATCCACCACAAGATGGAACCCGCCTATGCCCCGCAAGGCGACAATTTTTCCCTTCCGCAAGAAGGAAACTAGTTCGCCTATGGGATCGCCGGTTTCCACTTTTTTTCCGTTTCCATAATGCAGAGACAAGCTGGGACCGCATTTCGGACAGGCGTTTGGTTGGGCGTGGAAACGGCGGTTTTTGGGATCGCGGTATTCCTCATGGCATTCATGGCAAAGAGGAAAAACCTGCATGGAGGTGTTGGAACGGTCATAGGGAATACCGTGGACGATGGTGAAGCGGGGTCCGCAATTGGTACAGTTCAGGAAGGGGTAACGGTAGCGCCGATCTTTGGGATCAAAAAGCTCCGACAGACAATCCTCGCATACGCCCACATCCGGCGAGATAAAGGCCGTTGCTTTTCTGCCGTGCTCACTGGACTTGATAATGAACCCAGTTTCGCCCAGGGGCGCTGTTTCTTCAAAGTTAAATTCCGTGATGACGGCCAAAGGGGGAATTTCTTTCTTGATCCTATCCCGAAAGGTATTCAGGTCCTTTTGTTCCCCTTCGGCTTCGACCCATACACCACTACCAATATTGTTTACGAATCCAGCAATGCTGCATTCGTTAGCCAGCCGATAGACAAAGGGCCGGAAACCTACTCCCTGGACAATCCCATTGATCCGAATTTTGTGGCGGTGTGGCATGGATCAAAATGCTCAAGATAGTATGTGCGGGGAATTAAAAACCAAGAGGATGCCTATAATGCAATAATTCATATAAATAACTAAATAAAATAAAAAAAATTAGATATACCGGAAAATTAGAATATAAGATTGGATGGTCCCAGGCAAGCACGGCAAAAATTTTCCGTTGAAGGTTTTGGGCCTGCTTCTACTTGACAAATGGGCGGGAATAAGTTAGAAATACGTGGTTTAATATAGTTATTTTAAGGAAGCGTAATGGAAAGAGTTTTACTCCTGAACAACTCGTTTGAACCTATCAAAATCCTTAACTGGAAAAAGGCCATTACCCTTTTGACGCTAGGGAAGGTTGAGATTGTGGATGAGTATGACCGGGAAGTCAGAACGGTTACCTTTTCCATAAAGTTGCCGTCCATTGTCCGCTTGTTGAAATATGTGAAGATCAAACGGAAAACGGATGTATATTTTTCCAGGCAAAATATTTTCACCCGGGACAACTTTGCCTGCCAGTACTGCAAAAGGAAGCTGAATCAACAGGAATTGACCTTCGACCATGTGATTCCTAAATCCAAGGGAGGAGAAACCACCTGGGAAAATATAGTTACAGCTTGCATTTCGTGCAATCGTAAAAAAGCAGGCAGGACCCCAAGCCAGGCTCGCATGAAACTTCATAATAAGCCATGCAAGCCGAAATGGATGCCCATTCTTAGAATTACTCTGCAATTTAAAAACGCCCCTGACTCATGGCGTGATTATATGTATTGGAACGCCAGATTGGAAAAATAGCTTTTTCCCTTGGCGCCAATGTTAAAATCCGACTAAAACCGGAAAGGATCTCATTATGGAAATCAAAGAGGTTTTAAAACCCGGACAGGAAATCAAAGTTTTAACCTACAAGTCTTCAGACCAGGAAAAGGCCCAAAAATATGTATGCAAGGTGAAGAAGGTCAAAGATGACCTCGTAGCCATACCGATGGATGACGTGAAGGACGAGGATGAAGTTGTGGTGGGAAACCAGATAATGATTTCCTGGAGCCCGGAGGAGGGCGTTTCTTATAAGGCCAAGGGAAAAATAATCCAAAACAAGGCGCTCCCAATTATCGTTGTCCGTTTTGAGGCTGTGGCGAAAGGAAAAGAAGGAGCGGTGAAAAAAGAAGAGCCGGAAGAAATCCAGGATGCTGCGGTCGAGATAGATCCAACCTTTGATGCGAAATATGTTAAAGAAGTGAAGGTTGACGCTAGTGAATCAGACCGTGATTCCGCCAGGATTGGGGATGCTTTTCATATTCATTATTTCATTATTGACCAGGCAAGCGTCGGAAAGAAAAAAAAGCAATACCTTGCTAAGCCATCTAATGAGCGCCGGGAAGATTCTGAAGCCTCCGTTGATTTGAGTGAGGCTGAGGTGCGCGAAAAGCTGGTCCATGTGGACCAGGCAATTGCGGAAGTCTTTATGGATTTGTACCGTAAATATGCCGTAATGGCTGCGAGAGTATTTCCCAAGGAAGTGAAAGGAGGTGGGGAAGAAAGCGTTGCCACCTGTGTTGATGTAAGCGGCACAGGCCTACAGTTTCTCTCGAAACGCCAGATCAAGCCGGGAACGGTTTTAAAATTTACCATCAGCCCTCCAGCCTCTCCTCCTTTCTCTCTTAACGTTATGGGGGAAGTCATGCGAGTGGAGAAAAAGAAGGATCCAACGGATCGAAAAATGAAATATGCTTATGGAACCCGTTTTGTTGCCATACATGAAGATGACCGCGAAAAAATCATCCAATATACATTCAAAAGGCAACAGGAAATTCTCAAAGCAAGACGATCCAAAGCCGGTTACGACTGATCGCTACTGGTTAGCTCAGGTAAAAAGTATTGAAACCAAGACTTCCCTGGCTCTTTACCCTAGGGAACCTCAAATAAACCTCCCTCATATCCCAAATCGATCCGGGTCGGTACTACCAATCCCTTTCTGAAGTTTATGAAAAACCTAATCAGGTTAATCTTTTATCTCTTCATTTCCCTCCTCCTGATTTCCATTGGTTTTGGCGTTTTTTCCATATTTCTCATCTCAAAAGAACTTCCCAGGCTGCCTAAGACTCTTGAGGAGATGAGCTTCCACATTCCCACCGAAATTTATGATGATAAAGGCGAGGTTCTTTTTGTTTTGGGTGGGACAAACCATGTTCCCCTGGAGTCAATTTCGTCCAATTTTAAAAAAGCGATTCTATCTGCCGAAGATAAAGCATTTTATTCCCACCATGGGCTTGACAAAACTGCGTTGGCAAGGGCGATTTATCAAAATTGGAAATATGGGAGGGTGGTTCAAGGCGCATCCACCATCACCCAGCAGTTAACCAAAAACCTCTTCTTTTCCTTCAAAAGAAGCTACAAACGAAAGCTTTTTGAGCTTTTGATCGCTTTGCAGTTTGAGACAGCCTTTGGAAAGGATGAAATCCTGGAAGCCTATTGCAACCAAATCTACTTTGGTTCAGGGGCTTACGGTGTGGAGAACGCCTCCAGGACCTACTTCGGAAAGCACGCCAGCGAGCTATCCCTTTCGGAAGCTTCATTGCTGGCTGCCCTGCCAAATGCCCCTTCTCGCTTGAATCCTTTCAAAAATATGGAACGGGCAAAAAAAAGGCAGGAGTATGTCCTCCACCGAATGTTAAAAAATGAAGTCATTTCGGAGGAAGAAAAGAAAGAGGCCTTCAATGGTGACATCAAGCTTGTTGCCAAGGAAAAACGCTCCAACCAAATCGGGTACTTTGTACAACACATTCTGAAGGAATGTTCCTCCGAATTCGGAACCGAGGCCGTGAACTACGGAGGTCTCAAGATCTATACCACCCTCAACAGGAGACTCCAAACCCTGGCCACCAATGCCATCAACGGGTACCTGCCCGAGCTGGACGAGCTTTGGAAGGATGAGAAACCAACTAAAAAAATGGCAAAAGTGGAAGGGGCTCTGGTGGCCATTGAGCCAGGTACGGGATGGATAAAGGCCATGGCTGGAGGCAGGAACTATTCTGAAAGTCAATACAACAGAGCAGTTGCCAACAATAGACAGCCAGGTTCCGGCTTCAAACCCTTCGTCTATTATACCGCTCTCGACAGTTTGAACTATAACCCCGGCACGGTGGTGGTGGACCAACCCTTCACTGTGAAAATCAAAGGTTCCAAGTCTTGGTCTCCGAAAAATTATGCAGGAAGATATTCCGGCGCAGTGATATTGAAAAGAGCCCTCATGAAATCAATCAATATTGTTTCAGCAAAATTGATCGTGAAAATGGGGGTGGAGAAAGTCATTGAGACGGCAAAAAAAGTGGGCATCAAAACAGAAATACCCAGACATCTTTCCATAGCCCTGGGTTCCTGCTCTGTTTCTCCTTTGGAAATGTCATCGGCTTTCTCGGTTTTCGCGGCAGGTGGGAGATATGCCGAACCCAGGGCCATCAGGCGCATCATCGACAACAGGGGCAATGTCTTAAAAGAGAATATTATCAACCAGAAACAGGTTCTCGATGTCCGCAAGAACTACATGCTGGTGGATATGATGAAAGGAGTCTTTCACGGTGGAACCGCCTCCAAGGCAAATTCCCTGGGTTGGAAGCGTCCTTCCCTGGGAAAAACAGGCACAACCAACGATTCCAGGGATGCCTGGTTCACCGGTTTTACTCCCACCCTGGGAGCATCGGTTTGGGTGGGCTTTGATGACAATCGTTCCATGACCCTCAACACAGGAAGGGGCTTGACTGGCTCCAAAGGCGCCTTACCTATCTGGGTAGACTTCAT
>JAJDAS010000002.1 GCA_029261755.1 Nitrospinia bacterium | reverse complement strand
TTTCTTTGTGGATACTTTTGGCGTCAACCGTTTCCATAGGATTCCTTCATGTTCTGGCTCCTGACCACTGGGTGCCTTTTGTGGGAATTGGAAAGGCACGGGCATGGTCTCGGCCAAGGCTTGCCGGTGTGACGCTGATTTGCGGCCTTGGGCACGTGGGTTCCTCCATCTTCATCGGTTCTATCGGTTTGCTCTTCGGGTTTGGTTTGGCCAATCTCGAAAGCATGGAATCGCAGCGTGGCCAGGTTGCGGGTTTGCTACTCATCGGATTCGGCCTGGCTTACGCCCTTTGGGGAATCAAACGCGCTAATCGGCACCATCATCCCGAAGTAGACCCCAAGCGTTCCGTGACTCTTTGGGCTTTGATGGCGATTTTTGTTTTGGGGCCTTGCGAGCCTTTGATTCCATTGATGTTTGTGGGTGCCACGCATGGTTGGTTTGCCGTGGCGATGGTTTGTTTCCTCTTTGGGCTGGTTACCTTGGTGATGATGGTAGGTCAGACATTGTTGGGTGACGGCTTGTGGGATATTCTTGGTCTGCGAAGAATCGAGCGGCACCAGCACTTGGTTGCCGGAATGATTATCGCGTTTACGGGTGGGATGGTTATGTTTTTGGGGGTATGATTCATCGCGCCCACAGCAAAGATTCCGTACGCTTTTAAAGGCTGCCGTTTACCAGTACCGCTGGAGTAATGGAGTAATGGAGTAATGGAGTAATGGGGCCAGGATTTCCGTTTTGCAATGCAATGGAGTCATTTGCCTTGGCATCCTTCATGTTAAACCGGACGTTCGTTGTCTTTGGTTTTTTCCAATACTCCGACACTCCACTACTCCATTACTCCCTCTATGAATGGGATCGCAGTTTTCTTGTACTCGGTAGCCCGGAACCGTGAACGGTTACCAATAAACAGCTTGCACTTCATAAGGAACCAATTTGAACATACACTTGCTTATTGAGCTCACCAAAAGGGATTTTATAGACAGGTACTCCGGTTCTATCCTCGGGGTTTCGTGGTCATTCATTTGGCCCATGGTCAATATTTTTATCTACACCGTTATTTTTTCCAAGGTAATGGGGGCGAGGCTTCCGGGTGTTTCCAATGCATACAGTTATGGAACGTATCTGGTTGCGGGTCTGGTGCCGTGGATGGCTTTTGCCAGTACCATGTCAAGGGCCTCCTGCGTCTTTGTTGAGAAAAAACATATCATTTCCAAAATTCGGGTTTCTCTTCCTTCCCTGCCTCTTTACGTTGTGCTATCGGAAAGCATCACCTTTGTAATAACCTTTTCCATATTCATCCTTTTTTTGTTCCTGACCAGTTCGCCTTTCAGTAATACCATGCTTCTCTTGCCCGTGATTTATTTGGCGCAGCAGCTTTTTGCATATGCCTTGAGCTTTTTTATCGCCATATTCCATGTTTTTTTCAGGGACTTGAAAGAGGTGGTGGGGATTATTGTGCAGATATGGTTTTGGTTTACCCCCATTGTTTATGTGGTGGATATTGTGCCGGAATACGTCCGGGACTACTTGGTCTACAATCCCGCTTACCTCTTCATCAGGGCCTATCAGGATATCTTCATTTTTGGACGTTTGCCCAACTTTATCTACCTGGCTATTCTCATATTTTTGTCTTTGGCGATCTTGCTTCTCTCCTACTACTTATTTAAAAAGTTGGAAAAAGATATCCGGGATTTTATTTGATTGTTGGTATTAATTTTCGTTTATAAGAACAAAAAAAAATAGACACAGATTTAATATGATTAAAAACAAAAATCATAAAAATCTGTGAAAATCAGTGTCAAAAAAAGCTTTTTTTAAATCACCTAAAGCGTTATGTTCTTTTAAACCTATGCATACCCCATTTGAGAAACTTAAATGATTAGAGTCGATTCCATCTCAAAACAATATAAACTTTACCGAGCGCCATCCGATCGGCTGAAGGAAATTGTCTTTAAGAAAAAATGCCACACTGATTTCCAGGCTTTAAAAGATGTTTCCTTCGAGGTGGAGGATGGCGAGACCCTTGGAATCATAGGGCAAAATGGCGCCGGCAAGTCGACTTTACTCAAAATTATGATGGGAATCACCTTGTCCGATAGCGGAGATGTTCATATCAGCGGCAAAATTACCGGGCTGCTGGAACTTGGAACGGGTTTCAACCACGAAATGACCGGCATTCAGAATATTCTCATGAACGGAACGTTGATTGGAATGTCCAGAGAAGAAATCGAGGAAAAAAAGCAGGACATTATCGACTTCACCGAGCTTGGAGAGTTCATTCATGAACCGATTAAAATGTATTCATCGGGAATGGTAATGCGGCTTGCCTTTTCCATAGCCATTTTCGCGGAACCGAAATGCTTTTTGGTGGATGAAGCCTTGTCTGTCGGGGATGCCCATTTTCAGCAAAAATGCATGACCAGGTTAAAGGAGTTTCGGGCTAAGGGAGGCTCCATTGTTTTTGTGTCCCACGATATGAATGCCATCAAGATGCTGTGCGACAAGGCTATTTTATTGGACCATGGTGTTGTGGTAGATGCAGGCGACCCGGAAAACGTGGTGAACCAGTACAATTTCCTCATTTCGAAAATCAATGATACCGAAGAAAAGATGCTCGTAGAAAAAGAAGAGAAACATTCTTACGGCACTTTTGAGGCAAAGATTACAGAGGTTTCGCTGGTGGGAAAAAACTCAAAGTCCAACGTAATCAGTTCCGGGGAAGACGCCACCATAACGGTGGAAATAGAGGCGACCAAGGATATGGATGATCTTAATGTAGGGATTCTAATCAGGGATAAATACGGGCAGGATGTTTTCGGGACCAATCTCTTTCATTACGACCAGTTGTTGAACGTGAAGGAAAAGGGCAGGTACGTGATCGATTTTCAGATGCAAATGAACATTGGCATAGGAAAATATACCATCACCACCGCCATTACCAAGGGAATGCATCACCTGGATCATTGTCTTCACTGGAAGGATGGCGCAAAGGAGTTTGAAGTGGCCGGGCAATTGGGAAATATTTCCATCGGCATCTGCAAGCTCCACCCCACTATTGCCGCAAGGGAGGTATCCTAAAGATTTAGGCTAAGGCTGAGGAGTGAGAGGAAGGAGCTTATTTAAAGTGGCGCCACAGCCCCCACATCTCAGATAAAACCCCTTCCCGGTGGTTGTTTTTTTGGAGTGTGGCAACAGTGTTGCTACTCTAATAGAAACTCTTCCTTACTTTCCTTTCTTTTCCTTTTCCCTTACCCCTCATACATTACGCATAGTTTGCCTGTCCCCTTTTTTATTATACAGCGCTTGCCTAAAAAGGAGGTTTTAGCGTTGGTAGGACTCAGGCGGGTGGGCAAAAGCACCTTTTTTTTTCAGGCCATCTTTGATCGATCCTCAATACTTGCATAATGAATAATAACGTTTCGCACCTTTTCACCGACATTTTTCGTTGACCATGGTAGTTGACCATGGTAATGTAAAGATAGGCTTGTTAGAAGACATTTCTTCGCGAATTGATGACACTAAATAACTTCTGAAGGAGATTCCATGGAGACCATCGCCATTTCCAAATTCAAAGCAACCTGCCTTCAATTATTGGGCAGAATCTCCCAAACTGGTGAATCCTTATTGGTAACTAAAAAGGGAAACCCCATAGCACTGGTTTCCCCGCCACCCCCTCTCCCAAAAAAATCATCCTTCGGAGTCATGAAGGGGAAAACAAAAATTCATGGGGATATCACTAATCCCCTGCCGGAAAAGGACTGGGAGGTTTTAGGCTAATGAAAGTCCTCCTCGATACCCATGTCTGGATATGGTACCTTGCCGGTTCGGCCAAACTGCCAATGGTTATGTTGGAAACCATTGAAAATGAGGAAAATGAAATCTGGCTCTCGCCCATATCCGTTTGGGAGGCCTTGGTTTTAGCGGAAAAGGGAAGAATCGAATTGGAGCCAGATCCCGTAACTTGGGTCCGCGATTCCTTAAAAAAATGCTGTTTCCGGGAAGCTCCAATTAACACGGAGATAGCGATCAGAAGCCGGGAAATAAAGCTTCCTCACCAGGATCCGGCTGATCGATTCCTGGCAGCCACGGCGATTATTTACGGAATAAAACTTGCCACCGTTGACAAAGCTTTGTTGAAAGCCAAATGGCTTTCAACCATATAACCGACATATAGCGCAGAGGCGCGGAGGGCGGGGAGCAAAAGATTGAAAACAAACTTTAAGGAAATGTCTGGAATCCTGGAGAAACCCTGGCTCTTGAGAAAAGACGTAGAACCTTTCAGCAGCCCAAGGCTTGAGGTACGGAATCCCGTCTTTAGGCGGAAACGATAGGGACTAAACCCTTACAAACATAAGAAAATCATAGCCGCCAAGGCAGACCAGCGACAAAAGTAGCTTGCACGGTTTTTGACCTATCAGGTCCCGGCTAAAGCCGGTACTTCAAACCTAATGCCTTGGGCGAACGCCAAGTTTGAAAAGTTTGTAGTACCGCCTTCAGGCGGGGAAGGACCGTACGGGTCCGTGCGGTAAAAATGCATTTCTGGGCAGAAAGCATTTGGGTTAAGGTTTGTGCCGCCTTGTGTTTTACCGCCAGGCGGGACTACGAACTTCCATCTTCCGTTTTTTTTCGTCCCAGCGAAGCGTTCGTCCTTCGTCCCTCTGTCTTTTCCATCTTTCCACCCTTGAAAAGCTTACAGCCAATATCAACGCCTAATTCAAGTTGTATAAAATTTAGCATCAATGCGTCTTAGGCCGTTGCTGTATAAGGGTTTCAGCCAGTTTTTGAGGTTGTTTGCATACTGCACCAAATGTGCATTATAAGCACAGCCTTAATTTATCTATACAGGTTGAATAAAAAAATGTAATTTGCTATAAAGTGGCCTCATTATTGGGTAAAATGATCATTTTTATGCAACATTTAAGTTGGGCGGCCCCTTCCCCAGGAATTGGAATCAGGCCGATTCCGAACTCCAGTTATGATAGATCCCATTAAGCTTATTATTAGTTGCCACTAATATGAATGGCAATTAATATGAACTGCAACTCATATTAGTCAATGAGCGAATGTTGAGACGATTGAAGGGCTGGAGAAACAATATCAACCACTTCCTGCAAGTGGATCTGGATACATGAAGGGTTGTGGGAACAATCATGGAAGAGTTGAAACTGTAAAAACCAAAAAAAAACCCCAAACCATGAGGCTTGGGGGATTTTTTATAGATGAAGCAATATGACTTTTGCTATTATTTCGTTTGCCTAAAAGAAGTACATGGCATTCATGGAAATGGTGTCTTGGGAACTTACAGGACGCGCATGGTCCAGGAAATAGTTGGCGTTGGAGTCATCATGCCGGTATTCCATTCTGAAAACCATATTGCTGCTTACCTGGACTTCCGGGGTGATGGTGAACTCCCATAAATCCTGGGGGGTTCCGGTCCTGGCTCCGTCATTGTCACTAAAGAATTCCGCTCTGAAATTGAGGGAGAAGAAGTCCGTGCAGGCATACCTGAGGACTCCGGCCAATCCCCACCATTCCGCGTTGTTTCGTAAACCAATGTCTTCCGTTCCCCAGTCGGAATTGAACTGGAACTCCAACTTGTCCGTGGGGGTGAAGATGATAACGGTGTCGAAAACATTCCTCCAGTTTTGGTCGCGCCCGTTCTGTTCCGGTCCGCCTACAAAGTTCAAAAGGATGGATACCTCTTTGATGGGGTTAATGCCAAGCTGGAAACCGACGGTTTTGCCGTCATTGTTCTCTCTTACGTTGTCCCATCCATTTGCCAGCATGAACATGGCTGAAAAGACGTCGTTAAAGCCGTAAGACATCCTTACTCCAGTGTGGGTAAAGGGAATGGCCCAGCCGAAGAGGATGGAGCGAGAGTAGTTGTAATTCCAGCCGTCATACCCCTCAATAACTTCCAAACCCATGTGGGTGATAAATTTACCGAAATCTATTTGTAATCCGTTGCCGATGGGGGCGATATAAGAGACGAAAGCCTGTTGAAGGTCAAAATCATCTGATTGCGCCGATCCAGAAGAGTGCTCCACGGCTGGCAGGCTGAATCCGTAATTGAGGTCGATACGGAACCCTGTTCCGCCAAGGCCGTCAGCCTCTTTTTGGAAAACCAGTTCCGCTACATCCAATTTGAAGGCGTTGTCATCGGTGTCGAAAATGCGGATTGCATTAGTAGAATTGGTGGGGCGATTGAAATTATAGGTATAGGCTGTTGAGACAAATCCATTTACCTCAATTTTCTTGAACCATTCCTCCGCATTTTCTCCAGAAGCTACGGGGGTGTTCGAAAACCCGGCAACCAGACATACACTCATAAAAAATAAGCTAATTTTCTTGATCATCTCTTTTTCTCCTAAAGAAGATTATTCTGTCTCTGTGAAACCTCCACCCAATTAAACTAAAAAGCTATTGCTTTAAGTAAATGAAGCCTCCAAACTAACACAAAACTACTACTATGGCAAGAGGTTTTTTCAGGGGGAGAATCCGGGCCTTTTTCATCCAAAATCAGAGGCACGCCAGCTATGAGATGAAGAGAGCTTTAGGAGGGATTAAAGCAGATATTTTTCAACTCTGGGGAGCAATTCTTCTTTACTAATGGGTTTATTGATGAAGTCATCTGCGTTATGCCTAAATGCCTTCTGTCTTAGTTCCATACTGTGGTCCACTGTTAAGATGATGAATGGAATTCCTTTCAGATCTTTTTCGTTCCGAATGAAATCAAGCAGTTCGAAACCATCCACTTCCGGCATATAGACATCTGATAAAATCAGGTGTGGCTTGGATAGATTAATCTTTTTCATGGCATCCTTGCCGTCCTCGGCCACTTCAATGTTCGCACCCAACTCGTCCAACATCTTCATGATCAATTTTCTTGTGGGTTCATCGTCTTCCACCAATAGAATTTTCGGGCTCACATTGGGAAGTTCCGCGAAAAAGGTGGTACCCTTGTTTTCAGCAGAATCAAACTTCAATTCTCCTCCGTGAGCCTTCACAATATCCATAGCGAGGGGTAGGCCAAGGCCGGAGCCTCTTTCTCCTGATGTGCCTATGGTAGAGGTCTGTGCTTCGTAGTTGAAAATGTCTTCTTGCAGCTCTGACTTTATTCCTTGGCCTTGGTCGGATATGGCAATGGTGGTAGACATGGAGTCCGGCATATAAATCTCCACAGTGCTACCGGAATTGGAGAACTTGATGGAGTTGGATAGTAGGTTGGAAAGAACTTCTCCAAATAGAATCTTATCTGCATAAATGCGTTTATTTTCAGGAATTTGATTATCCAGTAGGATATTCTTTTCCTGGGCCATTTGTTCAAAGATAGTCACAGTCTGAGCCACCATGGATTTAGCATACAAAAAGCGGGAGCGAGTCCTGATTTTCCCTGTTTTGAACCGGCTAACATCAAGAAGCTCTTGGGTAAGATTCATCAACCTATCCACGCTCTTTGTGGCCGATGCGACAATTTTTTCTCTTGCTTCCTGCTTAAAGCCCGGCATCTGGAGCAGTTTCAAAGAGGCTTGAAGCGCAGTCAACGGATTCCTAAGGTCATGGGATACCAGGGAAATAAATTTATCCTTCAACTTAGTGGCTTCTTCCGCTCTTTCCTTTGCAGCAAGAAGATCTTTTTCCATTTTGTTCTTATAAATGCTAATTTCGATCGTGAATCGTAACTCTTTGTTTTCAAAGGGTTTGAGCAAGTAACCAAAAGGTTCGGTTAATTTGGCTTGGTGCAAAATTCGTTCGTCGGCATGGGCCGTAAGGTAAACAACCGGAATTTGAAAGCGCTCTCTTAATGCCACGGCGGCTTGCATTCCATCCATTTCTCCCGCCAAATGAATGTCCATTAAGGCCAGGTCTGGAAGCACTTCCTCAGCTTTTATGATGGCATCCTCGCCTGAGTCTACCATGCAGCAGACATCATAGCCCATCTCCAATAAGTTAACTTTGATGTCGTTAGCAATAATCCACTCATCTTCTACGATCATGATTCTCTTTTTGCTCATCGTTATTTCCTCAGTGTCATTTTGATTCTCAATTCCTGCTTTTTTCTTTGAATCTGATTTGGAATTTGGTTCCATGATTCCTTTGCAATTTCAGTTGGCCCTTAAGCTGGTTTTCAGTAAGGTTGGTAAGCAGTTGCAAGCCTAAAGTTTTCGTTTTTCGGATATCAATATTTTTCTGAATGCCTATGCCGTCATCCTGAAAAAGAAGTTCATACTCTCGATAAGTGGACGCTGGAGAGCTGGATTTTGGTGTGCCTTCATTCCTATGGCCTTTGGTTTGATTCGGCAATTCACGGAGGGTTATTTGTATGTTGCCTTTTCTATTATCGGGGAAGGCGTGTTTTAGGGAATTAGTGAGCATCTCATTGATCATCAAGCCGCATGGCGCAGCTGTTTCGCTGCTAAGAAAAATATTTTTTAGGTCGATGGTTAAGGCGATTCTTCTTGAGCTACCTTTAAAGCTTCTAAATAGCCCAGAAGAAAGAACTTTGATGTATTGTTGAAAATCCACATTTCCTAAGTCCTTGGATTCATACAATATTTCATGCACAAGAGCCATGCTCTTAATTCTGTTACGGCTGTCATCAAAGATGGAATAGTAACTCGGATCTTTTATTTTTTGGGCCTGCATGTTCAGCAAACTGGAGATAATTTGCATGTTGTTTTTTACTCTGTGATGAATCTCGCTGAGAAGGATCTCTTTTTCATGCAGTGAAGATTTTATTTTTTCAGTTGCACTTTCTAAGTCGGATGTGCGCTCCTTTACTCTCAGTTCAAGTTCATCTCTAGCTTGTCTTAATTCAAGTTCCGCTTTTTTGCGTTTGGTAATGTCACGAAGGATACCAGTGAAAAAGACTTCTTCTTCAGTTTTCCAGAGTGCAATGGACAATTCCATTGGGAACTTTTGCCCACTCTTTCGTAATCCGCAAAGTTCAATGGCCTGCTTAGTGTGGGAGAGTTTTTCTTTTTCCACTGCTTTCTTCATGGCTGTGATGTGTGTTTGCCGATAATTATTAGGCATGATAAACGTAAGTAGTTTGCCCATAGCTTCTCGGGAAGTATACCCGAACATGGAGTTGGCAGCGGAATTCCAAAAAGTAATGATTCCCTCGCTGTTGATGGAGATGATTGCATCATTTGCCGTTTGGGCAAGAGACCGAAAACGCTCCTCACTGCTTTCTAGTAATTCCAATGTCTGGCTATTTTTAAGAGCGGTTGCGGCAAATTCTCCAAAGGCCATGGCTATGCGAGCGTCGTCTTCGGTAAAGTCGGTGGGTTTATTGGCCATTCCCATAATCCCAACGGTCTTT
>JAJDAS010000001.1 GCA_029261755.1 Nitrospinia bacterium | reverse complement strand
CACCTTATCAACTCGTGGAAACCAGGCCCGTTCTGCCCGCAAGCCAATTTTCCGGGAAAATCGCCACCGCTTACCGGTACGCGGCTGAAATACCCATGGTCATCGACCAGCAATTTTGTTACTGTTATTGCAAGAAAAGTTTCAAACACAAAACCCTTTTGACCTGTTTTACAGATAACCACGGAGCTATGTGCGGCATATGCCAGAACGAAGTCATTCGCTCTTACGGCCTCTTCAAAAAAGGGACCCCTCTTCCCGAAATCAAAAAAACCATCGACCGCGAATTCAAAGGCGGGCATTAGAACATCCGTAACCGTTGGCGAGAGAATGTTCCAAGTTAGAAGACTTTAGCAGCGAAACGTAGCATTTAAAAATCGGATATCGAATGTTGAACACTGAACCGCAGAATTTTGAAGTTTTTCCTTCGACATTCGTTATTCTTTATTCGATATTCTGCGGTTCTCAAAAGCTAATGATGGTGAGACCTCAGTCTCAATAGTCTCGTGCCCCCTCGCCTCCTTTCCGTTATCATTGCCCAATGCCAAAATCCCCCTTCAACCCAAACCTTGAGCCATAATAACCCTCTCTATCCCGGCATAATCCTTGATAATTTGGATTTTGCCAAACTTACCTGTCTTACGAATCAACTCCTCCACGACATTGGATTGCCCTATACCGATTTCCAGGCATAGGGATCCCTCGGGTTTTAAATACGCGGGAGAACCTGTGATAATTTGCCGAATAATGACAAGTCCGTCCTCTCCACCATCCAGGGCCGCCATGGGCTCGTATTGCCGGACATCCGGCTCCAAGACTTGAATATCTCTTGTTGGAATATAGGGCGGATTGGAAATAATGAAATCGAAGCGGGGTTTCATCCCGTCGACCAGGGGCTCAAAAAGGTCTCCCTCAAGAAATTCGATTTCCCCGTCCACACCATGGGCCTTCGCATTTTCCTTTGCAAGGTGTAGGGCCTCCTGGGAGTAATCGACGGCAACAAACTCAACACATTCCAGTTCCTTGGCCAAAACAATGGGGATTATCCCGCTTCCGGTACCCAGGTCCAGTGCCGCCACTTTTCCTTTTTTGGCATGATCCAAGACCGCCTTTACCAATATCTCCGTTTCGGGGCGTGGAACCAAGACTCTCCGGTCCACCTGAAATTCCATGGACCAAAACTCCTTCAGCCCCAGAATGTAGGCAACGGGCTCTCGATCCGCCCGTTGCGAGAGCAGTTGCTGGAAAGCTTTCACTTCATCCGGGTTCAGAAGACTGGAAGGGTTGGTCAAGATTTCTTGTCGTTTGATGCCCATTGCGCAAGCCAAGAGGATTTCCGCATCCAGCCTGGCCGAAGGGATGCCTTTTTCCTGAAGTTGCGCTGTGGAAAATTTGATAAATTCGCTGACGGTTGATTGTTTATTCATTAATACACAGACTTCCTGGTAAACTTGTTCGGAAAGTGATGCAAAGTTTTAAACTTTGCTTTTTAACATCCGGGCTTGATACCGGAAATGGATTCAATATAGAATTGACGGAACTTTAATTGCTAGCCATAATAGCACCTATTCTCTCTTACCCGGGAAACTATTCATAATGCGCAAGCTTCAAAACAAAAAACTATGCCAGGATGTACGCAGTTTGAAAAACAGCGAATTTGTCCAGGAAGCACTGAACCTGGGGTGTCTTGACGCAAAAATCATCATGGTGGAATCCATCATTACCGGGCACTGGGTACGACTAAAATGCCAGTACGGTTGCAAATCTTTTGCTAATACTCTGACCTGCCCACCCTACTCCCTTTGCATTGAAGACATGTGGGATCTTTTGGGAGAATACCGCCAGGGATTACTGGTGAAAGGGGAAAGCGACGAGTTTGTAAGAAATGCCGTGGCGGACTTAGAAAATAAATTCGTGTCCAACGGGTTCCACAAGGCATTTGGCCTGGGTTCCGGGGCTTGCCAATTATGTACTCCATGCGAGTTGGAAAACGGGTGCAAGTACCCTGATAAGGCCCGGCCTTCCATGACGTCGTGCGGGATCGACGTCTTTAAAACAGTCCAAAGCAACGGATGGAAGTCTTCTCCTCTTGCTCCGAAAGATTCTCGTACGGAACATTTCGGTTTAGTTTTGATCAATTAGCCCACAACCTTAAGCCACCTTTGCCAATACCTGCTCAGGTCAATACTTACCCCTAATCTTCATTCAAAATGCGCAAACTGTATTTCCAGCACCCCAAAGCCATTATTTTCTTTTTCCTTTTCTCGCTGATTGTCTTTTCGCCTCACCGCCTTCATGCTTTCTCCATTAAATATATAGACATCAAAAGCAAGTTCGGAGATCCCTTCCATGGCGATGTCCTGGTCCTGAACGATGGGAAAAGCGGATTGAAAGTAGAGATCGGAACACCATCGGATTATCAAAAACTGGGACTGAGGCGGAAACCCCCAGTGGACACTTTGATGGTGGATGAAGATTATTCACTCGTTGGCCCTGGTGAGCAGCTTGTCCGAGTCTATTCCAAAAGCCCCATTTTTTACCCCTCGTTCGACCTTGTATTGAAGGCAACGATTGAAGGCAACACCATTGTGGAGAATTATTTTCTCGCTGTAGATTTCAAAACCAGTTTGAACATTGGGATTGTGGAGAAAAAGAAGAAAAAGGTAGTTAGGAAGAAAAAGAAAGAGAAAGAAACGACTCCTTTGGTGATGGCGAAAGCAAAAGAAGAACCGAAGTTTGAAGAAATCACGGAAGAGCCTGTATCTATGCCCGTAGAATCGGCCGAACCGGAAACGCCTCCAATAACTGAAGCACCCATTGAAGAATTTCCCATGGTGGAAAAGAAAATAGAGGAGAAATCGCCTGTGGTCACCTGGGTGGAAAAGGAAAAGTCCACCGTGCCAGAACCGCCGGAACTGCCTAAGAAAGAGGTGAAGGAGATAGAATGGGCGCCTAAACCGAAACTTACACCCACCGCAAGCTCCGCTACACGTTTGATAGAAACCACCAGGTATGGTGATACCCTGTTTAAAGTTGCTCAAAGGCTGGTAAAAAACAAACGAAACCTGAACAGAGCCGTGGCCGTCCTTTGGTCCATGAACAAGGAAAAATTTGTACATGGCAACATGAACACACTGAAGAGCAATGTGGAACTGGATTACACCGGGCTGGAGACCGCTATGGCTACGCTTTCTCCCGGTGATGCTAAAGCCATTATCAAAAGCCAGTGGGAAAAATTTCTAAAAAAACAGTGGGAGGAGTTTCGTCCTGTCAAACTTTTGCTTACGGAAAAGAAAAAAGTGGAAGAGCCGAGAAAACCTTTGAAGCTGGTTTACCTCCCCGGCGAAATCAACTCTTCCAAGAATAAAGTCCTGGAAAAATTGCACCAGTGGAAAGAGCTTTGGCAGAAAGAAGCTCTCGAGCAATATATTCAATGTTACTCTTCCATGTTCCAGGCAAGGGGTAGAACGAAGGTTTTCTTTTTGCCGGATTGGAAGGCTCACAAACATAGGATTTTCAGTTCCCAGGAGGAAATTAGCATAACTATAATGGATATCCAGATTCGTAAGGAACGCGACCATTATTTCATCAATTTTTTCCAGAACTATAAATCCGACAAACTCAATTCTTTTGGATTGAAATCGCTGGACTTCATCAATGAAAATGGAGAATGGAAGATCTTCCGCGAAGGGTTTGAAAAAATACCTGCTCCTCCTCAGAAATTGAAAAGATATTTTCCCTATGTGGTGCATGTGGATGCCTATGCAACTAGAGATGAGGCCATTAACAAAGTCAACTTCCTGCGGCGTCTTGGGTATTCGGCTTACCTGGTTCCCTTGCATAAGGAAGACCAGGGGACTCAGTACCAGGTTTTGATGGAACGTTTTTCCGCTAAGGTGGAAGGTGATTACTACTCCTCCAGCCTGATCAATTTGCAACTTACTCCCAACGCCCTCACTATTAAATTGCCTTTCGCGTTGGAAGTAGCGTCTTACGGCTCTGAATCGGATGCCTACAAGAGGATCAGAGAACTTAGGGCAAAAGGCTTTTCCTCTTACCTCTTCTCTGTGGAAGCCAACGATGGCAATGGGCTGGCCCACCGGGTACTGGTTGGCTCATACGAAACACAGGAACAAGCGGCATACCTCTCTTCACAACTGAAAGAGCAAGGAATCGAACACCAGATTATTGAGCCCTGAACGAAACAACCCATGACACCGTGTTCGTCGTTAAATATTTCCTCATTCACTAAACCGTTAAGCAAATAAAAGCCATGAAAAAAAAGATATTTTTATGGGCCGGGGTATTCCCAATCCTTTTATTGATAATGGGGTGCGGATACCATCTCGTGGGCCATGGTTCGTCTCTTCCAAAAAATGTCCGGACCATTGCTATCCCAACCTTTGATAATGTCAGCTCCGAGCCGGGAATTGAGCGGACCTTTACCCAGGTGGTCCGAGAGGAATTTGTCAAGGATGGCCGACTGAAGGTTATCGGAGTGAAAAGGGCTGACTGGATTGTCAGGGGAGAAATACGCAGTTATTTCTTAAAACCGGTCTCTTTTGATTCCAGGGACAACGTTACCGCCTACTGGATCGAAATGGTTATCTTTGTGGAAATAAAAGACGTGAGGAACGACAAAATAATTTTGAAGCAGGACTTTACTCCGCATTGGGATTATCAAGTAACATCAGCGGTATCATCATCAAATGTCAGCCGGTTGGAAGGGATCCAAAACGCTGCAAAAGATTTTGGAAAAACTCTCATCAGCCTTGTGATAGAAGGGTTTTAATAAAAAGTAACCGCTCACGGTTCAAGGTTCAGGGTTCCCCATTGAAAGCCTTGAGTCCTTTGGTTCTCTTCCATTGAGCTATCCATTTTGAACCTGAGTTAATAAAAATGGTTCTTTCCCTAATAGTGTGGTTTACAAAAAAAATCAATACAATGGTGTTATTGGTCAATACTCTCAACCCTGAAAGGGTTGCGTGAGCCGTCATGTTTCACAAGCTTAGTCATATTGTAAACGGTGCGGCTTTCAAACGAAAGCCAAATCCTACCTGTGCGAGTCCGTACTTGTACAGAAATCGTTACCAGAACTCCAAGCCAG